>CAZXAC010000149.1:0-6427 GCA_964638335.1 uncultured Lentisphaera sp.
TTTTGTTTGTAGTATTCCGAATATGCTGACCCTAGGAATGGACTTGGATCGTTGTTGAACATGCTGGTTTCCTGGATATCCGGCATACTGCCGCCTTTGCCGTTTTTCAGGAGGAAAACAAGCATGTCGGAAAAACGTTCCAAAGCTCCTGCCACATTGAGCAGATGGCTATCTATTTTATGGGCTTGTCCGGCAACTGCCCCTTGCAATCTTGCAAGTACGATAGAGCGTTTTTTTGATTCTTTTATAAGTCTGTTCTGTTTTATCAGGCTGGATATGGTCATGCCAGCGCAGGCAAGAAGAAACAAGAGTATGATAGAAACTGTCAAGTTCTTATGCCGGGATATCCTTCGCATCATCCATCTTGGAAGATTGTCCGGCCTGGCCTTGGTTTCCTCATTTCGAAGAAATCTTCTTATGTCTCTTGCGAATGACGCAACAGAAGAATATCTTTTTGTCGGATCAGAGGACATGGATTTTCTTATGATTGCCTTCAAATCCTCTGGAATCTTATATTTAGGATAGCGGTGTTCAAGTGATTCCAGTTTTCCCGAGCATGTATTTTCAACCACTTCAGTAATAGAAGCTCCCTTGACCGCCCTTTTAAGCGTAGCCAGTTCAAAAAGAATTGCGCCCAGCGCGTACTGATCGGATGCCTGACTGCAGGATTTGTTGCGGATTGACTCTGGCGCGATGTAGCCGGGAGTTCCCGACACTCCTTGCGCATCAAAGGCCTCAGCGGCATTTTCCGTCAAGACCTTCGCAATACCCCAGTCCATAACATAAACCTCATGGAACTGACCGATCATTATGTTTTCAGGCTTAAGATCCCTATGTATTACGTTCTTATTATGAGCGTAACTTACCGCGTCGCAAACTTTTACAAAATCTTCTAGACGAGATTTCAGTGAATCCGCCTCACCGTCAATTCCACCAAGGGATCCGCTTCTGCGGCAGCTGATAGCATCTTCTTCTATTATTTCATCAAGGGTTTTCCCGTGCACGAGTTTCATTGAGATATGGATGCCCTTGGCGCCATCGCCATTAACTTCGTAAAGCGGAATTATAGAGGGATGGTCGAGTTGTGCGGTGACTTTCGCCTCCGCCATGAAGCTGTAAATCATCTCTTGGTTGTCCAAATGCTCATGTTTGAGAGTTTTTATTGCCACATAGCGTTTCAATAGCCTGTCCATCGCGGTCTTTATATCGCCTTGCCCGCCTTCCGCAAATTTTTCTATTATGTCATAACGGCGATTTATATCGGTGAGGTCCTTAAGATCCTCAATATTGAGTCTTATCTTGTCCGGCGTGACATGTGTTGTGGCGGCTTGTATCGTGGTGAATTTTTTTGTAGCGAAAGAAGACCTCGGCAAAGACTCCTTTTTGGGCGATTGAGCAGGAGCTTTTCCGTCTGCAGGAATCAAAATTGTATTGTTTTCATCCATGCGACAATATACAGGGCTTTATACTATCTTGAAAACTTTATCAAGATTTTTCTTCTTCGGAGCTGGCTTATCGTCTGCCGGATATCCTAGCGGGGATATTGCCAAAACGGACCACGGAGTTACCACTCCAGCGGCTTTGTTCATCAAGCTCACGTCGTAGGCGCATATCCAGCAAGAGCCGAGACCTTCGGCCGCGGCGGCAAGAACAAAATGCTCCATTGCTATAGCTATGTCAATATCAATTATACTATTCCCTTCGAGACGTTTCCATGCTTCCTCTCGATTTCCGATAGCCAAGACTACAGCCGGAGCTTCGGCGAGCCATGCCCTGTTGTACACTTTCGATATCCGGCTTCTCGCCGCAACATCAAAAACGACTCTAAAAGTCCATGGTTGAATATTGCATGCGGAAGGCGCTAATCTGACCGCTTCACCTATTCTGTCGAGCGCATCCTTTGGAATAGCTTTCCCAGAATATGATCTGACACTTCTCCTTTTTTTTATGACATCATAAAATTCCATCGAAAACCTCCCATTTTGCGGTTCAGTCAACTGATTATTTATAAATGTTTGATTGTCAATTTAACCCAAAACATGTCGGGAGACCTCAGTTAATATTTACTCTCCTGCCAGTTTGAATCCGATCGCAACAAGGTTTTTTGCCGAGACAGCATCATCTTCATGTTTACTGAGAAGTTTGAGGATTTCTTCTGATGTCTTGATATCCTTGCTCGGGAACCTGCCTTTAATCTCTAGGATCTGCGCATCCCTGCGCCAGACCATGGTCACATCCTTATTGCCTGAAAGATGGAATATTTCTTTAAACTCCATCGGTTCCTTGAAGACATGCCTGTATTCAAAGTCCATTCCCGGCTCTCCTATCAGGATTGCGGTCTCCGTTTTCCGTATTTCCGGTTGCGTTGTTTTTTCCTTTTCGTCTTTTTCTAAAGCAGGTTCTTTATTTTCACGAAGCTCCGATCCTGAAAATACTCTTGCGCTTGCGAGTCCGCTCTTGCTCTGCGTATCAATTCTTGAAAACCCGTTGAACTCGAAGGATACCTTGTTGCCCTTCGCATATTCGGGTAATTTCGGGTCGCCAACGACTCTGAAACCGTCCAAACGTCCGCATATTTCAAGCGGTAAACCTACTCTCTGCCATGCACCTATCTTCAGGTTTGTTGCGAGAAAGCTGTAGCCGTTACTGTCTTGTTTTTCAAAATACAGCATCAGCGTAACTCTTTGAATTTTCGGATTATTGCTTCTCGGATAGACCCAGAAACTTATTTCCCCGCATTTTTCAGACGGCTTCTGGAAACATACCTTTGCCCATTCCTCATCTTTCAAATTCCCATCAGGATAGCTGATTTCCAACTTCAGACTCTTCGAATCCCACGGAACAACATCTTTTATTCTGTCTATATCCCCTTTTGTCGCAGGAATCACCTCGACCTTGTAGTTTTCTGAAACACAGACTGGAGTCCCAGCCTTCTTTGTGTCCAGAAGTACCGTTCTAAAACAGGTCGGCGCAGGACGCGAAGCGGAAATCTTCATGTAGCTTCTGTCGAACACGGGCTGCACCCATTCGGGTGATTTGGCTGGTAGTTTTACGGTCTCTAGAAACTTCTTGTCAGATTGAAGCAGACGGATGACTATCAGATCCTTTACGCTATACTTATCCCTGAACACTCCATCATAAATAGTTGTTTTGTCTTTTTTTGCGGCACGACTGCTCAGCCACTGGGAGGCATGCTTGTCATCCTCCGGCAGCAATCCAGATATCACTTCGACCTCCGTCTCCCCGCTCCAGGGGACGGGAACAATGACCTCGACATATTTTCCTGTATCCATGGGAGTAACGGCAACCGCGACTGTCACATTGCTTTCATTGTTCCTAACTGCAACGCAAACTGATCCCTCAAAAACTTCCGAATCAGTGGCAGGAACGATGTCGCAGATGATTTTTTCCGGTCTTCCCTCGAAAAGAGGGGCAACTGCGTTAAGAACATGGTATGCGAGTATGGGTTTTCCTGTATATGGATCATAGAAATCTTTCAGCATCGCGAACTTTTCAAACGGAAAGAAAGTCCCGCTTTCGTCAATATACTTGATTATCTTGTCCGGCAGAAATCTCGCGGACTTATCTCTGAGGATGCCGCCGTATTCGGATGTTCTCTTGGCGGAGGATGCAAATCCCTTGATTCTGGCAGGCAGTTCAGCGGACGGCTTCTCTCCGGTATCGGCAGAGTTTTTTTCCAAACGATATAATTTGATGGCAAGCGCATCGAAAGCTATGTTGCTCAGGCCCAGATTGCGTATCTCCAAGACATTCAGTCCCTCCTCATTCCAGATATGGGGAATGAACAGACGCTTCTGCTTCGCTCCCGGCGATAGCTTCTCTCTATATAAGACATTTCCGTTGTATAGAAATTCGACAGCTGGGATAGAGTTATAATCTATGCCTTTTTCTATAACTGCGGAGAACACCAATTCAAAATCTGCCTTTCGATCGAGATTCTCAAGAAAAATTGCGAGACGCTGTCCGACCTGCAAGTTCTGTGGGAAGTCCTCCCTTTTCTTGACTTGCACTGTATTTCCTTCCGCTGACAAGACGCTGAATTCGCTCTTCTCAAGTTCATCGCCAGCTTTCCCAGTCTTCCCGTTGAACTCGCCGACACTGAAAACTGGGACAGCCTCAGCGGGATTGCCTGAGACATCCGCCTCACCAGCAGATGAAATAAAAATTAAAAAAGCCGTAAATAGCAAAGCCACCGGGGTTTTCAAGTTTTCGTTTTTCATTAAGGCCTGAATTTTTACTTGAAACATCAGATGCAGCTAATATACTAATTCAAATTTTTCACATTACTAATTTCAAATGCAGAAGAGTCTTGAATTTTTTGTCGCCATCTTACTATGGGTGACCATCTTAGTCTATCCTTTCTGCTTCACCATCTCCGCTGACAATACTGCTCCCTCCTATGCCAAGCAACTTGATGAAGCAGAGAAGCTCCTTGCCCAGCCCGGAAGCAGTGGGAACGGCATAAATAAGCTTGAAGCCATTGCGAAATTAGCCAACCGGAAAGTTCAAGACGAAAGATTCTACGCTGGTTGCGAAGCTCTTGCGATTCTCGCGCGAATTTCGCGTAATGCTGTAGGCTATGGACTCAATCCTTCCGATCCCTTCAAAGCAATTTCCATGGAACCCCAAAAAAACGACAGCAAGAGCCTTCCAAATATAAGAAACATAGATAAACTTCTGTCACTGTTTGAAGAATTTTCGATTGTCAGCGACTGGCGCTACGATGGGGCAAACCCCGCTAGCACAAGTCCTGCTTTATATAGCAATCCACAACTTGCCGTGTTCCTTGAACTCGCGTATTTGAAGGCTCTCCAAGGAATGGACTCCCCCAATGAAAAGCGCGAAGCGCAGAGAGATGCTAAGGCATCTCATGATGCAGGTTTTGATACCTGCTTAAAACAGGCGTTGAAAATGCTCACATATGCTGAATCTCATACGACGGGGCTTGATCAGGTGGAGACTCTCTGTCAGTGGGGCGAACTACTCCGCGAGCAGAGAGAGTTCAAACGCTCGAAAGAATATCTCGACAAGGCTCTCGCCTATGGGAACGAATGGTTTAAGCCGAAAAAGGCCGTCTCAGAATCGGAAAAGCCTGCCCCAGTGCCAGGTGCAGACAAGTGGGGCAAGCTGAAAGTCCGTATAAACGAGCTTTTATTTTTGCTCTCATTCGACCTAATCGAGGAAGACTACGGCAAGGCATACGCGGACTATGTAAAAATGCGAACTTTCTACGACAAGGAAGACTGGTTCAACGCGTTCCCTGTGGCGGTATCCCTGAAAGACAACTACCCGAACACCGTCTATGGCGAGGCTGGATGGTTCTATTACGGAAGAATCCTACTCAAGAACGAGATGGCGGGGGACAAAGGCAACCCGAAGCTCCCATCAGGAGTGGACGAGCTAAACAAGTTCGTCTCCGAAAGCAAACTCTACACCGGCGAAGCCTACATGGAGTTGGGCAAGTTTTTTCTCGAATACAAGTGGGACGCGAAGCAGGCGTCTGCCTGTTATACTAAAGCACTCGAGTGGTTCCAGACAGTCCGCGAACGCAAAAATCTGATAGATTTGTTTGCTCTTCCCGAGAATGTTCAGGAAATCTCCGCACCGAAAGATCCTCTCTCCTCCCTCGACGAATGGAGGATGACAAAATACCGCTCCATTGATCCGAAGGAAATAATAAACGCTCAGACCGCCCCAGACTGGTATGTATCAGAAAACGAGAAAAACTGCCTCTTCATGGTCGGCTTCTTCCTGTTCATGGATGGAAAATACGACGAGGCCAGAAAGCATTTCGAGAAGGTCAAGGAAGTGGATAAAGACGTGGCAAGATTAGTCGGCCTCCACTGGCCAAACGTGTATTGGAGGCTGATATCTGCGTGCAACCTCAAACGACTGATATTTCCTGTTGAAGATAAAAAACACCTGAGGGGAAAGAATCAGCTCCGCGTCGCACTGGCCGAGCTAGATTACATGTGTGAAAAATTCGAGAAGGCTAAAAAACAATATGAGATCGTATTCAATGCCGATGAAAGCTCCGCCAATGAAAAAGCTATAGCCCTCATAGGCATTGCAAAATGTATCGACAGAATGCCAAACTCGGACGTTGAAACTGTAAAAAAGGAGGTAGAGTACTTCACTGAAGCCACAAAAATGGCGAAAGGAACAAGCATCGAAGCAAGCGCCCTTTTCCAAAAAGGGCTGTCATATATGACCGTTCTATGGGAAGGCAGGGATCAAAATGCATTGAGCTGTTTCGAGGAATATCTCAGGCTTTGCCCAAACGGAGACTTCGCCGAGGAGGCTCAATTCAAACAAATGTATATCTACATTGGCATGGGACAGACAGGCAAGGCAAGAAAGCTTTTCAACCAATACAGATTTCAGAAAAAATATCATGACTCAGGAT
>CAZXAC010000150.1:0-6386 GCA_964638335.1 uncultured Lentisphaera sp.
CGTATCTTCACCCAAGGGTGCGACGAGGCAGATAGAGCTGTCTCCGGGTGTCTGCTTTGCATCTATCTGGAATTTGATTTTCTCCAATATCGCAATGACTGCCTTACGAACATCCACATTTTCAATGCCAACCCAGACAGGCGCCGCTTTTCCTTCTGGAATAACTTGATCCGGAACCGGAACAAGTTTGCCTTCGGCGTCGTAGTCGTAAAATCCTTTGCCTGTCTTCCTGCCATTCAGATTAGCGTCCTTGTACATCCGCGTCAGAACGGAAGGCTTGTAACGCGGCTCATGGTAATAAAGGTTGTAAATAGACTCCATAACCGAATGAGTAACATCTATACCTATCATGTCGAGCAATTCGAAGGGCCCCATTTTGAACCCTACGGAAGCACAGAGAATCTTGTCAATTTCAGCAGGCGACGCAATACCCTCGGATTGTATGCGCAAAGCTTCGAGAGCATATCCTCGACCAGCATGATTGATCAGAAAACCAGGAGAATCCTTGATCCGTGGAGCATAGTGTCCCATTCTTTCCCCAAGGCGAACAAGCTGGTCGGCAACAGCTCCGCTGGTACGGATTCCAGAAATAACCTCAACTATTTTCATCAGAGGAATCGGATTGAAAAAATGAAGACCTGCAATGCGCGACTGGACTTTGGCAGAGGAGGCTAGTGAGGAAATTGGAATGGAAGATGTGTTCGAAGCCAATATGCATTCATCGGAAACTACGGCTTCCAACTTCCTAAACAAATCTTGCTTTGCCCCAATATCCTCGATAATCGCCTCAACTATCACATCGGCATCCTTCAAGCCACCAAGATCGTTCTTCGCGACGATGCAAGCTTTACTGCGCTGACACTGTTCAGCGGACATTTTGCCTTTCTCCGCCAAACGATCAAACATGCGATGAACAAATTGGATACCGGATTGGATTTGTTTTTCTGAAACATCATACCACAGCACACTCAAGTTGGCGGCCGCCGCTATTTGAACAATGCCACGCCCCATGGTTCCAGCTCCAACCACGCCAACGACAATCTCGTCTTTTGAAAAATCTTTCATAAGAATTACAAGCAACTGATTTATTATTAGAAATTTTGCTTTTACTAAGCCGTAATGATAATCAGTGAGACTCGGAAAATCAAATCAAATATTTATAAATTTTGCTTAATCCGTCGAAATCCATTACATGAACACAAGGACAAACAATTGAGCGGCTATTATCCTTAAAAACATGGTCAGGGCATAGACTGAGGCATACGTAATGGCTGGCGCATCAGAAGACGACATCTGACATGCGTAAGAAAGAGCCGGAGGATCTGTCATACTTCCAGAAAGTATCCCGCATACAGACAAGAAATTCATCTTAAAAAAAGCCAAACTTATAACAGCTATCACCATAAGAGGAATCAGTGTTATCAATGTCCCGAGCGCCATCCAGTAAAAACCGCTACCGTTCAATATGGTCTCAAGGAATCTTTCCCCTGACTTAAGCCCCACACAGGCAAGAAATAGCGTTATCCCTATCTCACGAAGCACCAAATTGGCGCTCTGCGGCAAATACCAGCTTATTGATCCCACTTGCCCTATCTTTCCAAGTAAGATCGCAACCAGAAGCGTACCGCCGGCAAGCCCTAACTTGACCGGAATGGCAAGTCCGGGAATGCTAAAAGGAATCGAGCCGACCAGAACCCCAAGCACAATTCCAGCAAAAATCGGCATGATGTTTGGATGCTCAAGGTCCTTGTGAGATGAGCCTATGAATGCGGAAGCCTTCGCGACGCCCTCCTTGCTTCCCACTATCGTCAGCCTGTCGCCCAACTGTATCCTCACCTGCGGATGAGCTACAAACTGAACTCCAGCCCGACTTATCCTCGTAAGATTAACCCCAAACTTTCCGTGAAGATCAAGCTCAATGACAGTTTTTTGCGATACGTTTTTCCCGCTAGCAGAAATAGTTTCCGCAACAAGCGATCCACCAACAGATCTCAAATCCATTTCGCTCACATCGCCTATAATCTTGGAAAGAGCCTGTATCGTATCCCTGTCGGTGACAACATGTATGATATCGCCAATCACGAAGACCGTGTCGGGCGAAGGAAGCAATATTTCCCCGTTTCTGAAAAGCCGTGACACAACGAAACCGCCCTTCACCATCCCTTGCATTTCATTCAATGTCCTTCCAATAAGTCCACTATTCGTTACGATCAAGTTGTAGTTGCAAGGAGCATTTGTGATTTCAGACTGCCTATTCTTGAATTCCTCCGTTTCTCTGTCAATGTTTATCTGAAAGACTTTACGGCTCAGCAACATAACAATTATTATCCCAAAAATTCCAAAAGGATACGCCATCGCATACCCCAGACCGGGCAACATAGTGGCCTGAGGATCATTCTTGAACGCCTCCCTGATTATTTCCTGCGCCGCACCAAGACCGGGAGTATTGGTAACCGCGCCGGACATGACTCCTACGACCGTCTGAGGAGGAAGCTTTGTAACAATGATTATACCAGAGGCGACAGCAAAGCCCATCGCTACAACCGACGCCGCCAGTCCGTTCAACAGAAGACCGTGTTTCCTGAAGGACGCAAAAAATGAAGGTCCTATCTGAATTCCAATGGTATACACAAAAAGCACCAGCCCGAATTCCCGCATGAAGTCAATGATCTCCATATCTATCTTGGGTCTGAAATGACCTATAAAAAGTCCAGCAAAAAGCACTCCAGCTATGCCGAGAGATACCTTCATCATGCGAATCTTGCCCAGAAGCATCCCAAGCGCCACGACAACAGCAAAGACGAGAACCGTATTCGCGACCGAATGTTGCGTAAGTAAATTTGAAAACCACATATGAACTTTCTCGATTTTAGTAAGCCGCAAACAATAATCAGCTAGGATTGAAAATCAAATCAGATATGAGGAAAATCTAGCGTCAAACATAAAGAATAGTCGCGTAACAGCCCTATTCTCGCACAAAGCCACGGAGCCACAAAGCCGAAGATCCTTTGCTCTGACATAGACAAGACTTTTTGAAAAACTGCCTTTTCTCTGACTCTTTTTCTAAAACTTTTTTTCTCTTTGTGCTCTTGATGTCCTTGTGCGTGGAAATATTTTTCCCATTTTTTATAAGAGTTTATACGATGCGGCGATAATCGCCTTCAAAGGAGGGCGGGTTTTCCAACCCGCCTAACGGCCGTTAAGTAAGGATCAGCGGTCGACTGGACAGACGGTTCACTGAAGCTGCTGCTAAAGATTCCATTTTTTTCGCACAAAACCACGGAGCCACGAAGGCTAAACGAAATGTCTCAGCATCTTAAAGGAGGTGAATAAATTATTTGAGCCAATTGCAAAATTGCAGTTGGAACGCCGGTCTTACTTGTCTCGGCGTCTTGTCCGGCGTAGCTGGAGGCGAAGACGGAAGCCGAAGGCGAAGGCGGATGACCGGCTTAAGAGCCAGCCATAGGGCTGGCGATCCTTTTAAAAGGCAATTTTGCAATCGGCTCATTTAACTAAGCCCGTGAGGCATAGCAGGCTCCGCAATCCATTACCCAAACGTCCATTTTATTTCAAGACTATCAGCGATCAACTCCGAGAATCTTAAAATCATCGGCATCAAGATGTACAGGAAATTTTTCCCTGAATTTTATCAATTCATCCAGGGAGAGCGTGATCTTATTAAAACCCTCGGTGTTTTCAGCAATTTCACTGATTGCGTTTCCTTTGGGATCCACTACCATCGAGTTGCCAGAGTAATTAATTTTCATCCCATCACTTCCAACACGGTTGACACCCACCACATAAGATTGGTTTTCAATCGCACGCGCCTTCAAGAGCGTTTTCCATACTTCGCTACGGACGGCAGGCCAGTTTGCCACATATATCAGCAGATCATAATTGTTCACGTTCCGGCTCCATACTGGAAACCTTAAATCGTAGCATATCAAGGGGCGAATACGCCATCCCAAATAGTTGAAAATTTCCACTCGCCTTCCCGAATCAAAACTTTCATCCTCCCCTCCCATGCGAAACAAGTGGCGTTTATCGTAATATCTCAGTTCACCGTCTGGGCTGGCCATCAGCAAACGATTGTAATATTTCCCTGAGTCTTCAATTATCGCGCTTCCCATTATCGCAAAATTAAAGCTTTTCGACTGAAACATCAACCATTGAGTCAGCTTCCCATCCTGAGATTGAGCCAATTTCTTCACGTTCGCAGAAAACCCAGTATTGAACATCTCTGGCAATATCACCAAATCAACGTCCTTGATTTGCTTTAAATAGCATTCAAACCTTTTCAGATTTGCCCGCGAATCTTCCCAAACTAAATCCGCTTGTATGTAAGAAATTCTAATATTATTCATGACAACCAAACATAGTTCTAGATCCTAAATCCCCCCAATAATTAAAAGCTCTCATAAAGCTTTTTCACTTGAACATAAGCTATTGGCTTCTTATTTTTTTTCAAGCCAGCTTAAAGGCACCCATCTCGCTGATATTAAATGGATATTCGCCAGCGACATTTTGTCACTTTCAACAGCCGACAATGAGACATCAGTAAACAAGTTCCCTTTAAATAATAAAAGTCGTATAATATTAATCATCAAATACTTGCAAGATAAAGACATCAGTTTGGCATGCCTTTTGCTATTTTTGTAGATAAAAAATAAATAAAAAAAGGAGGTGTGCCATGATCAGGAATTTGATGAGGAGAGAAGGACACGGGGAAAACGTTCCAGCCGGAAATATCGGAGGGCCATTTGATGATTTGCATCGGCAGATGGACAGCCTGATAAGCGGATTTTTCGGCGGTCATGAACTCCCCATCAGGACGGAGAGCGGAGCAGGATTTGTAAATCCAAGCTTTGAAGTCGCCGAAACTGACACAGAATTCAACGTTACAGCGGAACTTCCCGGATTAACCGAAAAGGATGTGGAGATCAATCTTGAGGAAAACATCCTCACAATCAAAGGCGAAAAGAAGGAGGAGAAGAACGAAAAGAAGAAAAACTATCACCTATATGAAAGAAGATACGGATCATTCCAACGCTCGTTTTCCCTTCCTCAGAATAGCGACGCAGACAAGATCAACGCATCGGTGAAAAATGGAGTCCTGGAAATAAAGATCCCCAAAAAGGAACCAAGCAAGGCCAAGAACAAAAAGATCGAAGTAAAGGCAAAATGAACTGACACTGAACGACGGCGGGTTTGCCCGCCGTCACTTTCTTAAAAATCGCGAGCTGCCTGCACAAGCTCACTTGTTAAGAAATAAACAGAAAAAATACATTTTCTCTAACAAAGACACCAAGATCACAAAGGTAAAAAAAAAGAAAAGTTTTCGAAAAAGAGTCAGAGAAAAAACCTTAAAAAGGGTTTGTCTCTGCCCGAGCGAGGGATCTTCAACTTTGCGGCTTTGCGCGAGGATAAAAATGGAGTCTTTAGCAGAGACTTCAGTGAACCGCCTGCTCAGTCAACCGCTGATCCTTAAAGGATAGTAATCAGTTCATCCGAAGGCTTGAACGACCTGCAACAATTTACTACGAAATATGCGAAAATCGCAAAATAAAGAAATCGAATAGGCTCTTTGCGGATCCGACCTTCACCTTTGAATGAGAATCTCATGTGTGGGCGGAAATGCGAAGCTAATTTCTAAAAAGCTTTTTTATTTGCAAAAAAACAAAGCGAGAATAGATTTACCTCAAAATTTTTCACATCACAAATGCCTACTGTCTCATACAAATGTCCCGAGTGCAAAGCGGAAATAAGAACCGACGACTCTCTCTGCGGTGAGTCGGTCAAATGCCCCAGCTGCGGAGTTGAATCAAAAATTCCAATTCCAGGAGTCTATCCCGGATTGAATCTCGGCGGTTTTGTGATCGAGAAACAGCTCGGAGTTGGCGGAATGGGGGAAGTCTGGCTCGCAAAGCAGGAGAAGATGGACCGCCGCGTTGCCCTGAAGATACTGTCCCCGAAATACACCTCCAATCCGAATTTCGTCGAACGCTTCATGAGCGAAGTTCGAAACACGGCAAAACTTGAACACCCAAACATAGTCACAGCTTTTCACGCCGGAGTTGAGAACGAAATATATTTCCTCGCAATATCATACATAAGCGGGGAAACCGTTTTCGACAGGATGGGCGATGGAAATCCTATCTCCGAAAAAGAATCGCTCGAAATAATAAAGGCCGTATCGAATGCGTTGGAATATGCGTGGGACGAGTACAAAATACTTCACCGTGATATCAAGCCCTCAAATATAATGATAGACAAAAAGGGCGTTCCAAAACTGATGGACATGGGCATATCAAAGAGCTTGGACGAAGAAAGCTCCCTCACTATGATGGGCATGATGATAGGAACCCCCTACTATGTGAGCCCGGAAC
>CAZXAC010000151.1:0-6375 GCA_964638335.1 uncultured Lentisphaera sp.
CCAGTTATATTCGGAGCTGTGCCCACTGGACTCGGTGACGTAGTATCCTAGCTGCAGGAACATATCGTTCCTAACGACTTCCGAATCGTAGATTTCCTTATTCGTCTTCAAAAGATTTCTTAATCTTGGATATAAGTCTTCGCCCTTGTGTTTGAACTCCAAATACCATGCCTGATGATTTATTCCCGCACAGAGGTAATCTATCTCCTCATGAGGAATTCCCATCCAACGTCCCAGAATCCTGGGCATCTGTTGAACGCTGTGGCATAGGCCAGTGACATTTATCTTAGAGAACCTCTGCATGGCATTGCACAGCATCGCCATTGGATTGGTGTAGTTCAACATTATGGCATCGGGGCAGAGCCGCTCCATGTCCTTACAGATGTCAAGCATGACCGGAATAGTTCTTAATGCCCTGAAGATTCCGGCTATTCCTCTTGTATCGCCGACATTAAAGTCAATACCATATTTTTTGGGTATCTTTATATCATGTTGCCACACACCAACATCTCCTGAAAGTATTGTGCACAGGACGACATCGGCGTCCTTCAGAGCCTCCTTCCTGTCCATTGTGGCAACGACTTTAGCTGGATAATTTCCGGCCGCCATGATTTTCTTTACGGCCTTGCTTACGTAGCCCAATTTTTCCCTGTTGATGTCCATTAGAACGATGGTCGAGTTCTGTAGGAGCGGATACGTCATTATATCTCTTACTAGACCTCTTGTGAAGCCAAAGCTTCCTGCTCCAATAAACGCAATTTTAGTCATTTAATATTCTCCAATTCCATTTTATATTATTTGTTTATTTTCTAAAAAGATCTTCTGGGATTCCGACATCAGCAGCTCCGGCTTTGGTTTCATTGAAGGATATTTTGCTTTTCCAACCCGGACCATAAACGATAATTTCATCAACAAACCAATAGTTATTTTCCTTTTTAAATGATGAGACTTCCATTGTTCTAGAAGGTTTTTCATGTCCATCCTTAAACCACTCCACTTTCAATGGGAACGCGTATTCTCTGTTTATGAACACGACCGCTTTCTCGTCGGCTGATGGCGAACGCAATGCGATTTTAGCGCACGATCCGGACTTAAAATTCTCATTTCCCAGGAAAGCTTCGGCCTCCCAATACATGAAAGAGAGGGTCAGTTCTTCCGGACGTATCCCTATGCCTTCCATTATTTTTGATTCTATGGGACCTTTCTTTATTATTGTAGGAGCTTCAGGAGAGAAATTCTGGGTAATATTATAGTCTTCCTTTCCGTCAACCAGCACTTGGGCGAAAATCATGAGCGGAGTGAATCGTATTCCGACGTATATTGAGTGTTCGATTGTTTCGGAATTTTTTTTTCGGTGATTTATTTTCCCTTCGAGTTTAGCCCAACTTTCCGACCCTGGAGATTTCCTTGCCCTCTCAAGGAGTGATATCACTTCCGGAGACATGGACTTGCCTTCGTCAACTGGATTTGCGAAAATCGCTATAGAGGCAAGAGATAATACGACTGAAAGTATAATTTCTTTTATCAGGAGAGAAAAGTATCTGGATGGAGTCATTTACGACGCGACCTTTTAGATTTTTTTCTATTTATTGTAAGTTTTTTGTTTATTCCGAGAGCGTATTTAGCCGCTCCCATTATATCTGAGAAAAATCTGAATTTTATCTTCTTTTTAACTTCTTCGGGGAGTTTGCGGAGGTCGCTTTTATTTTTTTCAGGCAGTATGACTTCCTGGACGCCTGCTGCCAATGCGGCGATGACCTTCTCTCTTATCCCGCCCACTGGAGTAATTTTGCCTTGCAGATTTATTTCACCTGTCATAGCAAGCTTAGGGTTTACTGTTCTATTTTTCAGCAGAGATATTATGGCTATGAGCATGGTTATTCCAGCGGATGGACCGTCTTTCGGTGTGGCCCCGTCCGGCACATGTATATGAAAATCGCTTTTGGTGAAGATATCTTTAGGTAAATCGAGACTATCGTGGCAACTCCTTATGTATGAAAAGGCTATTTCAGCGCTTTCCTTCATTACATGCCCGAGGGAACCCGTCATTTTCAATCCGCCTTTGCCTGGCATCCTCCTGATCTCAACCGGCATTATCGCTCCACCAAAGCTCGTCCAGGCCATTCCGGTGACCAAGCCGGGAGCTCCCTTGCCCTCAACAACATCGGTAAAAAATTTCTTAGGACCGAGATATTTAACAAGTTCACCGTCTTTTATCTGTGTTCTGCCCTTGAGCTTGCGTTTTTTGCTTACAATATCCCTGGCAAATTTTCTACATACGGCGCCAATGCTTCTTTCAAGATTTCTGACTCCTGATTCGAGCGTATAATCATTTATCAATCTTTTCACTGTCGCGGCTGGGAACACTAGCCTGTTATCCGCAAGGCCATTCTCCTTCAACTGCCTGGGGATCAAGTAGTTGTTAGCGATCTGGA
The DNA here is from genome assembly GCA_964638335.1 of uncultured Lentisphaera sp. Lineage (GTDB taxonomy): Bacteria > Verrucomicrobiota > Lentisphaeria > Victivallales > GWF2-50-93 > DYMC01. Next base: position 2,436 of record CAZXAC010000151.1, read on the forward strand.
TTTTCTCTATCGTTGTGTATCCCGGAAGATGTATCATCTCCATCCTATCGAGAAGGGCAGAAGGAATTGTATCCGAGATGTTCGCCGTAGCTATGAAAAGAACAGAGCTTAGGTCAAAATCAACTTCGAGGTAGTGATCATTGAAACTGTTGTTTTGGGCGGGATCAAGCACCTCCAGCAATGCGGCGGCGGGGTCCCCTCTAAAGTCGGCGCCTATCTTGTCTATTTCATCCAGCATGAATACCGGATTGGAACTGTTGGCTTTTTTTATTCCCTGTATTATTCGTCCTGGCAAAGATCCGACATAAGTCCTCCTGTGTCCGCGAATTTCCGCTTCATCCCTTATTCCACCGAGAGACATTCTTACAAAATTTCTCCTCATAGCTTTTGCTATGGATTGCCCTAGGGACGTCTTGCCGACGCCTGGTGGACCTATGAAACAAAGTATCGGTGATTTCCTATCACTGTTTTTCTTGAGTTGAAGCACTGCGAGAAAGTCGAGGATTCTTTCCTTTACATCCTTTAGGTCGTAATGATCAGTATCGAGTATTTTAGCCGCTGCGGATATATCAATGCTGTCCTCGGTGAATTCCCCCCAGGGAAGGTCTGCCAGCCAGTTGAGATAAGTATGAGAGACATTGTATTCGGCGGAGGCCTGCGGGATTATTTGAAGTCTCTCGAGCTCCTTGTCGACTATCTCCTTGACCTTCGGTGGAAGTTTTTTCTTAGTGAATTTATCTGAGAGAGCGACTATGTCAGGGTTCCTAGCGTCTTCGCCCAGTTCCTTTTTTATAGTCTTGAGTTGTTCTCTGAGATAATATTCCCTCTGCGCTTGTCCCATCGCGCTACTTACCTGCGAATGTATCTTGGAGCCAAGGTGTAAAATCTCTATTTCCCTATTGAGCAGGATGGTTAAAAGCTGAAAACGGGAATGCAACGTGAGGGCTGAAAGTACTGAAAGCTTCTCCATGAATCTAAAATTTAGCGTGTCGGCTATAAGGTCCGCAAGGCGGGAATTGTCATTAATATTCATCACGGCAACCCTAAGGTCATCAGGATAAAACGGTGATGATGTGATTATCTCATGAAAATGAGAAACGGCATTTTTTGCCATCGCGATTGTGTCAAGTGAATTGTCTTTATCTTCCGAGATCTCGGTAGCACTGATTAAATGAGGCGGAGTTTCTGATAGTGATTGGAGAAACTTTATCCTCCTCAAGCCTCTTACAAGAACCCTTATGGAACCGTCTGGAAATCTTAGCATTTTTACAATTCTGGCTAGCACGCCTATTTCGGAATATGTCTTATCACCTATTTTAACGCCACGCAGAGGCGAGCCAATGCCATTATTAAGGTCGGGTTGAATTTCCTTGGCATTGGAAGAAATTTCTGAGAACAATCCTAGCATCCGGTCGCCTGCAATCAATTTCTCTATCATGGCTATGTTTGCCTCTCCCTCTATGACAAGAGGAGCGAGAGAGAACGGGAACAAAACAATATCTTTAAGAGGTAGCAGGTGCACGTTCCGAATCACAGGCACCTTGTTCTCAGGATTTACCACAATTTCCACAGAACCATTGCCATTTTTCGGCGCATTGTCAACGCTTATGTTAAGTGGTATTTTTTCCTTGCCTTCGCTCATGATAAATTTAGATTTAATACTGATTAATACCGCATCCTACGCCAAGTAATCGCCGCCATATAAAACGAGATAAGACGACAAAAAATTCGACGGAATTCCACGACAAGCAAGTCAAAGTCATATTTCCGCAAAGAACAATGCCCAGAAGCGAGGCATATCGGACACACCAAGACGGGTCATCCAATAAACCTCGCAGCAACGGCAAGACTAGTCCGTTTCATACGGAAAGATCTTTACATTACTTAGGAACGACTTCGCTTTCCTTTACCATAACAGGTTCACTTTGCGGAAGAACTGGAACCAGTGGGGCTGGCTCAGCGGAAGCTTCCGGAGGAGTCGGCATAGCCGGTCCTGGATTTGAAACTGCGCTGCCGGACTTATACAGCTTGCCGCTTTCAAGATCCTTTTCGATCTTTGAGAAATCGTAAGCGAGATCTGTCAGATCAAGTATCTTGCCTATGCGTATTGCCGTCTGCTCCATGTTCTTGTTATAAACTATGATCTTGGTCTGGTAGGGATCTATGCGGTCTATGAAAGACTGTGTAACGGGACCACCATCGCCTATTATGAGGATCATTTCTGGTTTCGTGAACTTGACGAAGTTCGTAAATTTAGCATCTTCTATTTCAAGAGCCTCATTTCTTGCAGGCATGAAAAATATCTTTCCGCCTGGAATTGCGGGAAGAAGGAGTATTGGCTGTTTGGTTTCGAGCTGTATGAGTTCAGCCAGAATGCGATGCTTGGTGTAGTTACCCGTTATAATAAGGCTTCTGACATCCTTGCCTGGTCCCTTGAAGGGTTTTGACCAATCCCACGCGGACACAGAGACACTGGTAATCATGATAGCAGCCGTAACGACTGCGGTCAACGTCAAAGCCAATTTTTTCATAAATTGAGCCTCCTAAAGTTTGTATTTGATTTTTAATGACCTTAAATTCCCATAAGCTATACCAAAGATTGCAAATATCAAACATAATTAAAAAAAATGAGAACCTTAAAATTTTTCGATTCCGCTAATACTCCTCCAAGAGCGGTCATATTCATGAGCGGTTCTGGAACGAACGCGGAGAAGCTCCTTGAATCAATCGCCAAAATAAAAAATCCGCCGTGGTCACCGGCCGCAATACTTACTGACAATCCGGGGAGCAGAGCCGCTGAAATCGCCAAGAAATACGGGATATCACTTATAGAGCACGATATTAAGAAGTTTTACTACGACAATGGTGAAGCGAAGACAAGCCTCGCAACAGAACGAGGCAGGTATATAAGGGAAAAATGGACAGATTCCATGAGGGAAAAGCTTCGCCCGTTAAAAATTGATTTCGGAATACTCGCAGGATTTATTCCGCTTACAAACATATGCTCCGATTTTCCTTGCCTAAATGTGCATCCGGGAGACCTTACGGTGGAGGAAAATGAACGCAGACTACTTGTCGGACTTCATACAATACCAATAGAGATTGCCATACTTAGAGGATTTACTAGTCTAAGATCCAGCGTAATAGTCGCCCAGCCTTACACAGGGGGTGGAGGAGAAATGGATTCCGGCCCTATAATAGGTCTGTCTCAGGATGTCCCTGTCTCTCTTGAAGGAATTACGCTCAATGAACTTCGCCGAATCGCATCAGAACGTCCGGATAAAAAACCTGCCGGCGGTTACAAAGACAAGCTTGAACATGTCGCGAAGATAAATCAGGAAAGGCTTAAAATACACGGTGACTGGAGCGTATTTCCTCCTTCGGTGGCAGATTTCGCGAAGGGTCTTTTCGTGAAGGATGAATCAGGATGCTTATTTTACAACTCAAACGGCTCCTTATTGAAAGTGAAAACCGTGGTATATAAAGATGGCGGGGAAAAATACCCGTTGCCAGCGGATAAATGACTAAATCAAAAAAAATTATTTTACTCCCTCCAAGATTCCCCTAGTACAGCAATAATACCAAGCTCCATAATCAAAGAACCCCTAGTAACTTTATCAATAGGAATTTTATCAAAAATATATAATAGTTTGACAAAAAAAAGGTTTTGGCACGCTCCTTGCTTTTCAGTGTTTTAACAAAATATAATTATGCAAAGGAGGCTCCATGAACTATATTTACTCAAACTTGGGAGTAGCCATGGAAATAAACCCACAAGGCGATGACACGAATGTCAACTTCAAGAAGCATGGCATAAAGACGGAATCCGCTTCCGGGCGCTTAATATTCATGCTTCCCGCTGTCGACTCATGGAAAGAAAAGGTTTTCGATTCTTCGAAAGAAAGGATCATGATCAACGACAACAACATGGAGTCAGATC
>CAZXAC010000152.1:0-6374 GCA_964638335.1 uncultured Lentisphaera sp.
ATGATAGCCGCCCCCTCATTGCGGAGCAGGCGGAGCGGCACGTGCAATCACCTAAACGTAAGGGCTACTAAATGAGCTGTAGAATTGCTTTGAAAAGTCAAATAGCAGGGATGGCTTTGCTTGTTTTTTTGTCAGTTGTTCCGTTTTTAGCCTCATTGTCCTTTCCATTGCTTGAGGGCTGGGATGATCACGTGTATGTGCTTGGCAACATTGAAAGATTGTCATTCAGTATGCAGAATATCGCCCATTGGTTCAAGACTCCTTGCGAAGGGTGTTTTCTGCCTTTCACGATGATTTCGTATATGCTTGATTTTTCGTTGTGGGGACTAAACGGTTTTGGATATCATTTGCAGAATTTATTTTGGCATATCGTTGCAGTTCTCGCCGTTTATAATCTTCTCATACTGTTCAGAATAAATCCACGTCTCGCGTTGCTGTGTTCAATATTTTTCGCTGTTCATCCGCAAAGAGCTGAGTCTGTTGTGTGGATATCCGAGAGGAAGGATGTTTTGTGCGCCGCATTTTACCTCTGGTCTCTCTTATTGTTCTTGCTTTCAGAATTTGAAGAAGGATCGTCGCGCAGAATTAAATACTCCGCTTCAATCGTTCTTGCGATTTTTGCGCTACTTTCAAAACCTATGGCAGTGAGTTTGCCTCTGGTAATGTTTTTATGTCTACTGAGTTTATGCGGACGTATCGACAAAAAGAACCTAATACGTGTTATTCCATTTTTTGTTATCTCAATAATATTTATCCCGATAGCCGTCATATCTCAGGACATACCTCAGGCTCACTTATCTTTGTTTAAAAGATTCGCTGTGGCAGTCCTGAACGTCCCTTGGTATGTGTTTAAAACCCTGCTGCCGTTCAATCTGGCTCCGATATATCCGAGAATAATACTTTCAGACGAAAAAATCCTTTTCTCTGGAATTTTTTATCTCATCGCCTGTCTGGGAATCTTGTCTTTTTGGATCAGGAGGAGGATCTATGATTTTTCATCAAATAAACTTTTCTTGCTATTGTGTTTTCTTGCGTCTCTTGCGCCTGTATCCGGAATCGTTCCTCTGGGCGCGATAGATTATGCTGATAGATATTCATATATTCCTTGCATCTTCTTGATAATATTTGCGGGATGCCTTATTGATAAATTCTTTTCGGACAGAAGAGCCTCCAAATATCTTTCGATCGCGTTGTCAGGATATATCGCGATTATCGCGGTCATAACATATTTTTACTCCTATGCTTGGAGTTCTTACAGGGCTGTTCTTGAATCCGCTTTATCGCACGATCCTCCTGCCTATATGGCTCTTGGCGCGCTTGCCGATCTTGAATTCTTCAACGGAGATCGCGACAGAATACCAGCAATAGCAAAAATCATCCGTGAAAGGGAAGTGGGCTGGGAATCCAAAGGAGGCTTAGAAAGAATATTATTAAAAGCAGATGTGCTTGAAATGAGGTATTATTACGAGTCTGGAAATAGATTGGAAGCCGCGAAAGTTGCTGAAAATATTATCAAGAACGATAGGATAAATCTAATTGAAGATCAAAATGATAAAGATTCATTTATGAGGCTTTTGGAACAGATAAAGTCCAACCACTGAATCATGGGTCATCATCTTTGTTCTGATGGCTCGTTTTGTCGGCGATTAGTAGGATAGAGCCTCTTTGCCCTTGTCAAAAACCGAATACGATATATTTTTAGCAACAATTATGATAAGACCAACTAAAAAAGAATTTGCGGAAATCGCAAAAAAAGCGAGCACGATACCCGTCGTTAGCGAACTTGTCGCCGATGCGGAGACTCCTCTTTCCGCCTTCGGGAAGATTGCTTTTGATGAAGGAGGGCAGCCATATCCGTATTCCTTCCTTTTGGAGAGTGTTGAGGGCGGTGAAAATATCGCCCGCTATTCCTTCTTGTCTGCTAATCCTGACGCGTTTCTCACATATAAATCAGGTAAGGCGATTTTACACGAGAAGGGCAGGGTGGAAAGAGAGATAAAGGGGCGCGATATCTTCGAAAAGATACAGAACGTCGTGTCCGAATTTAAACCTGTAAAGATCAACGGGCTTCCACCTTTTTACGGTGGCGCGGTGGGATATTTCTCCTACGACGTTGTCAGTGAGGCGGAAAAAACAGTTGTTCAGCCGAAAAAGAAGCCAGTTGACGTTCCAGAAGCATTCTTCATGTTTACAGATACTCTTCTTGCGTTTGACAGAGTCAGGCATGTAATACAAATAATTGTAAATACCAGAGTTGACGCCTCCAGGTCAGTCTCCGATGTGTACGACGACGCCGTCGAAAAAATAAATAAGCTTAGGCAGGCGATGAGAAGGCCGTCAACTAATCTGCCTTTCGCAGATATCCCAGAGTCGCTACCGGGCAAAAAGATACAATCGAACAAGACTCTATCCGACTTCAAAAAAATGGTTGAGAAGGCTAAAAAATATATATACGACGGAGACATAATACAGGTTGTCCTGTCTCAAAGATTTTCAGCGCCCATCAAAGCGAGCTCCTTGTCTGTATATAGAGCGATAAGGATGCTTAATCCGTCTCCTTACATGTTTGTCCTTAATTGCGGGGACTATTCACTTGTTGGAGCATCTCCCGAAGTCCATGCCAAATGCATCGATGGAGAGATAACCGTCCGCCCGATAGCTGGAACAAGAAAAAGAGGAGTAAACAGCCAAGAAGACGAAAAGCTTGCAGTTGAACTGCTTTCCGATCCGAAGGAAAGAGCGGAACATATAATGCTCGTTGACCTTGCCCGGAATGACGTAGGTAGGGTGGCGGAAACATCATCGGTAAAGGTTGATGAGCTAATGACCGTAGAAAAATACAGCCACGTTATGCACATAGTCTCGAACGTGAACGGTAAACTCGCGAAAGGTCTGAAGGCCGACTCCGTTATGCGTTCAACTTTTCCGGCAGGAACCCTTTCAGGCGCACCCAAGGTGAGGGCTATGCAGATAATAAGCGAATTGGAAGGAGAATGCAGAGGCCCTTATGGAGGGGCTGTAGCATATTACTCATACAACGGAAACATAGACTCATGCATAACGATCAGAACAGCGCTGCTCAAGGGCGGCAATGTTTACATACAATCAGGAGCGGGGATCGTAGCCGATTCAGTTCCGGAGACCGAGTATGAAGAGACTCAAAACAAGGCTAAAGCCATGATGAAGGCGATAGCGATAGCCGAGAGCATGGAATCCAGTAATAATTAGCTCCCTGCTTTTTTTTGATTCAAAGCTTGCCAAATCTCGGCCGACGTGATATTTTTGGAAACAAATCAATCAAAAGACGGTTACTTAATTGCGCTCAGCAGTCAAGCCAGAAAATATATTAGACAGCGCCCAAATCGAATCCTTGGTGTCATCAATGTCGGATTCGATCCTGAAGGAATTTTCCCCGGCGAAAATCGCGGATATTGCCCTCATCGGAATACAACTGAAGGGTGCGGTATTGGCAAAAAGAATAAAGCAAAGCATTGAGAAGAAAAAGGGTATATCTGTCCCACTTGGGAAAATAGATATAAGCATGTACCGCGATGATATCGGAGCCGGAAGGGAAATTTCCAAAACTCACGAAACCTACATACCTTTTGACATTGAGGATAAGATAATAATATTGGTCGATGATGTCCTGCACACTGGCAGAACAATACGCGCCGCCCTCGATGCCATCACAGACTATGGACGCCCGGCGCTCATCCGTCTGGCGGTACTGATAGACAGGAAGATGCGGGAATTTCCCATAGGCGCTGACTACGTAGGAGTTGTCAAAGCCTTTCCTCCTGATAAAAAAATATCTGTGAAATGGAAGGAATTAGAACAGGAAGATTCTGTTTATCTTTATCCAAAAAAAATAAGGAAGAGCCAGCCATGTTGAAGTGGAAGAAAAAAGATCTGATCGCGATATACGACCTCGTGCCAGAGGAGATAGAAATGATACTTGATACAGCGGAAGAATTTAAAAAAGTCTCAAGAAGAAGGATAAAAAAAGTCCCCGCTCTCAGAGGAAAAACAGTTGTAAATCTCTTTATCGAGCCGAGCACCAGAACCCGGACTTCGTTCGAACTGGCGGAACAAAGGCTCAGCGCAGATATAATAAATATCACAGCATCTTCAAGCAGTCTTACCAAGGGGGAAACGCTTCTCGATACGGCAAAGAACATTGAAGCGATGCAGGTGGATATACTTGTGATGCGCCATTCCGCGGTAGGAGCGCATTACTTTATTGGCGAAAGAGTTAGATGCGGGGTGCTCAATGCCGGAGACGGCGCTCATGAACATCCGACTCAGGCGCTTCTTGATATATTCACTATAAGACAAAAGAAGGGCCGGATAAAGGGACTGAATGTAACTATTCTTGGAGACATCCTTCACAGCCGTGTCGCTCGTAGCAACATATGGGGACTGATCAAACTTGGAGCAAATGTTACGATAGCAGGTCCCGCAACCCTTGTTCCGTCGGAGTTTGAAAGTATAGGGGTAAGAGTTTGCGACAATCTGCCGGAAGCTCTCGAAAATGCGGACGTCATAAATCTGCTCAGAATACAACATGAGAGGCAGCGTGCGGCATTCTTCCCAAGCATAGGAGAGTACTCAAGTATATTCGGATTAAACGAGAAGACCATGAAATACGTGAAAACTGACGCGCTGATAATGCATCCTGGGCCTATCAACAGAGGCGTGGAACTCGATTCACGCATAGCGGACGGCGATCAATCTGTGATTCTCGAGCAAGTGACAAACGGTATAGCGGTAAGAATGGCCGTACTCTATCTAATATCGGGAGCCATATCAAAATAGGTAGCGGCGCAGTACTTACTTTCCTCAACACGAATAAATCCTATTGGAACAATTATTTTAAATTTACCTTTCGCAATGTATAATAAAAACTCTATTAAAAATTCTTTGAGGCTATTATTATGAATCCCGCTAAAATACTGGAGAAGGCTAAAGAGGTCTTCGATATCGAAATCGAAGCGCTCAGATCCGTTAAGGACGAGCTCGGAGATTCGTTTGTCGAACTTGTCAATAAGGCTCTGGAAATTACTGAAAATGGCGGCAAAATAGTGATTTCAGGAATAGGCAAGAGCGGTCATGTCGGCAAAAAGATTTCTGCGACTTTCGCAAGCACAGGTTCTCCATCAGTGTTCATGCATCCGGTTGAAGCGATGCACGGAGATTTGGGGATGGTACAAAAAGGCGATATGCTTCTCGCTTTGAGTTTCAGCGGAGAATCCGATGAGCTTTTACAGATGATTCCGGCTATAAAACGTTTTGACATACCTATCGCCTCAATTACTGGGTCGGAAGAAAATTCCCTAGCAAAATATAGCGATATAGCTATAAGGATCTCCGTTCCCCGTGAAGCTTGCCCATTCAATCTGGCTCCCACTGCGACTACCACAGCTATGTTGGCGCTTGGCGACGCAATCGCCATGACCCTACTGAAATTAAAGAAGCTTTCCAAGGAAGATTATGGACGCCTTCATCCCTCCGGAGCCATCGGAAGAGCTGTAAGCATGAAAGTCTCAGATATTATGCGTTCAGGCGAAAAATTGGCTCTCGTTTCTCCCAAAAGCACGGTGAGAGAGGCGATAGTGAAGATGACCGCCGCGCGTTCAGGCTCCGCAATAATAGTTGACGATAAACAAAGACTTTTGGGGATATTCACTGATGGTGATTTCCGAAGGCGCGCGGAAAAAGACCTTGGAATACTCGAGAAACCGGTCGGCGATTTCATGACCAGGAATCCAAGTTCGGCAAGTTCCGAAGATCTGGCGATAACTATACTCAAAACGATTGAATCGAAGCATATCGATGATATAGTAGTCGCCGACCCCGAAGGAAGGGTGGTTGGAATGGTTGACGTCCAGGATTTGCCTGGATTCAAGCTCATGTGAGAAGGAATCAATTAAACGATAATCTGAAAGGGAATATTGAGCAAGTCTAATATAAAAATAATTTTCGTGTCCGCTATTGCGATTTTCGCATTTTCTGTTTTCTCCGATGATGAGTCTGCTAGACTATTGTTTGATGAGGCTCTAAAGGAGGAGGCCGACGGTGAATACGCCTCCGCTGGCGATAAATACATGGATGCTCAGTTTGTAGCTTCAGACGCTGTACTGAAAATCAACGCACTCCAGAAGGCAGTGTCCAATTTTAAACGCTCAAAAAAACTTTACAAAGAATTTACAGCTATAGAAAAACTCCTGCGCAACCATCCCTCCGAAGTGGATTTCGATGGGTTGGTCCAGAGACAGTTTGAAATAGGAAGCCTGTTTTACGCAGGGAAGAGGGAGCCGGCACTGTCTTGGATGCCTTGGATAAATGACGATGACAGGACTCTCGAAGTCTACGAG
>CAZXAC010000153.1:0-6357 GCA_964638335.1 uncultured Lentisphaera sp.
CGAAATGCTTTGGTCGAAGATAAGCAAAGGGTTGAGTGCTGGAAGAGTACAGTCGGTAGCTTTGAGAATAATATGCGACAGAGAAAGAGAGATTCTTGCTTTCGTCCCTAAAGAGTATTGGATACTTACGGCGTCCTTTGAGATGATTCCAGGTCAAATAGAATACAAGGGCAGGCTTTTTAGCGTTGACGGTCAAAAAGCCGAAGGCATTTCTTCAGCGGATGCTTTGCGGATGGCAGACGCAATTGAGAAAAATAAGGCGTCTCGGATCGGAGATATCTCCAGGAAGAGAAAACTGAAGAACGCCCCGCCGCCTTTTATCACCAGCACTCTTCAGCAAGCGGCGGTGCAGTCTCTACGAATGTCGGCCTCCAATGCGATGCGAGTGGCTCAACAGCTTTATGAAGGTGTCGAGCTCGTGAATGAAGGATCGGTTGGTCTTATAACCTACATGAGGACGGATTCTTTCTCAATTTCAAAAGAGGCTCTTTCTGCTTGCAGAAATTTCATAGCAGGGGAGTTCGGATCAGAATTTCTTCCAGAAAGCCCTAATTTTTTCAGGAGCGCTAAAGGAGCGCAGGAGGCACATGAGGCAATAAGGCCTACTGATGTAAACAGGAAGCCGGACGATTTGAAGTCTATTCTCAGTCCTGACCAGTTCAGGCTTTATTCTCTGATTTGGAAACGTTTTGCGGCAAGCCAGATGAAGCCTGCGGAATACGACGTCACAACGGTCTCTACTGTTGTTGACGGAGCTGATTCGAGGAAATATGAGTTCAGAACGATTGGATCTTCTCTAGTATTTCAGGGATTTCTCAAAATTTATGATGACAGAGATGAAAATGAGAAAGATGAAGATGTTTCTATAGATTTTGGGGCACAGGCTTTGGCTGAACTGAAAGACGGAGCACCGGCTCAATTAAAGAAGCTTGACAAGGAACAAAAATTCACAGAGCCTCCGGCGCGCTTTTCTGAGGCGACACTCATAAGGGAACTTGAAAGCAATGGAATTGGTCGTCCATCAACCTATGCGACAATTCTGAGTACGATACTTTCCAGAAAATATGTTGACAGGGCGAAGGGTCGTCTTATTCCGACGGAGCTTGGTTTCAAGGTGAACGATACTTTGGTAAGGACCGTTCCTGATTTGTTCCAGGTAGGATTTACCGCCGAGATGGAGACCGAACTAGACAAGATAGAAGAAGGAGATCTAGACTGGAAAAAAATGCTTAAGGATTTTTATGGTCAGTTCAGCGCATGGCTTAAGCAGGCGAAGGCTGAAGGTGCTCCCGATAATGAAAATGCCAAAATTTTAATAGAAACCCTTGGAAAAATTTCGAAATGGAATCCTCCGGAAAAAGCGGGAAGAAGAAAATATGATGACAAGAAATTTTATAATTCGGTAAAAGAGCATTTTAAGACCAACGACATGATTTCGGAGAAACAGTGGAAAGTGCTTGTGTCATTGGCAGCCAAGTACAAGGAACAGATCAAGGGGTTTGACCAGATATCATCGAAACTGAAAATTGAGGAAATGCTTAGGAAGAGCGATTCGGACAGAGAGGAGCGAATGAATCCTGAGACTCAGGCAAAGGTTGCGAAAATCGCGGCTATAGTCAAGGAGCTTGCGGAACTAGCGAATGCAGATTCGAAGCCAAGCGAGGGTAACACGCAGAAAAAAGGCAGATACGATGACTCAGTTTTTTTGAATTCGTTTTTGAAGAGATTGGAACGTGGAATCCCTCTTTCTGACAAACAGGCGGCAGTTCTGGGGCGAATAGTTTTCAAGAACAAAGATCGTATAAAGGCCTTTGATGAGGTGTCTGCCTTGCTTGGATCGACGGAAGGAGCTGATGATACGGAGAGGAGGATCACGCAAGCTAAGGATAATGAGAGAATTAAGGAAATTTTAGCTGAACTCAAGACAGTTGAAAATTGGAAAGAGGGCAGAGGAAGGAGGAACGACAAGTCATTTTTCATTTCTTTGTCCAGACAGTTTGCTGCGAAAGGTTTTCTTAGTGAAAAACAATTTGCTGCACTCGAGAAAATGGCCGCGAGGTACTCGGGAAATGGGTCTGAAAATGAACGCGAAGAAGGGGCTTCTTGAAAAAAAAATAAAAATTTATTAAATTCCGCTGGACAAGTATGTATCTTCGGTATATTTTATGCGCCCTGTTTATTTTACAGTTCTCTTTAATCGCAGTTGAGAAGGATTTTTCTGATGCGAGTGAAGCGAGTGCCTCTCTTGAAATGGAGGCCGAGATATCGGCTTTGAAGAATGAGAATGGCATGTTGAGAAAAGAACTGTCAGATGTTCTTTTGAAGAATCGTAGTATCGAGGAAGAAAAACTCAGGTTCGAGCTCGGAGTGCTTTCCGCAGTATCTAATCCGGGGACCCTTTCGGTTTCAGAACGGGAACTGCAGATGCTGAGAGACCTTTTGCTTGTCAGAGAGAATATTAAAACTTTTTCTGCGAAGCTTTTGGTAATGGAAGCAGAGTTGAAGTCTGTGCTGACGAATATGGATACAGACTCGGTTGGACAACAAATCGATAGGACAAAATTGCTCCTTGTTTTGGAAGAGTTGAAACTGTTGTCAGGGAATTTGGTCAGAATATTGAATTCCGCCGAGGAAAAGCCGAACCTTGAAAAGTGTTCCGTGCTCGAGTTTGACGACAAAAAAGGGGTTTTGACAATTTCAGCTGGAAGTTCAAATGGAGCGTTTTGCGGACTCTTGCTGAGGTCAAAAAATAAGAACGTGACGATAATGATAACAGCCGTAAGGCCATTCGTATCATCAGCGATGGTGATGGAAGGCAGGCTTGAGGAAATAACGCCTGGGATGGAATTCATCCCCGGTAAAGCAGAATAAACTTTAGGGTTCAGATGGAAATACATGCTGTGACAAAATTTGCTAGGATATCGCCGACCAAGGCTGGTAAGGTTGCTAATTTGCTCAGGGGAAAACAGGTGAATGAGGCTATTGCGATCATGTCGCTAGATCCGAGCAAGTCCGCCTCAATAATATTGAAAACTTTGAAGTCCGCAGTAGCCAATGCTGAAAACAATCTTGATATCAGGAGAGACAAGCTTGTGGTGAAGGCGGCGATTGTTACCCCCGGTCCGATGTTTAAGAGATTCAGACCGAAGGCTAGGGGAATGGCGGGAAGAATCAGAAAAAGGACAAGCCATCTGACAGTAATACTTTCGGATGAAAAACCATAAATAGGAGTGAATTGTGGGACAGAAGGTAAATCCAGTTGGATTCAGGGTCGCTGTGAACAAAAACTGGGACTCTAAGTGGTTTAGCCATAAGAAGAATTTCGGTTTCTGGCTCAATGAGGACGTGAGAATAAGGAACTTTATAAAGAAGAACTATGGCAGCGCCGCCATAGCTAGGACTCTTATAGAGAGGTCCGCTAACAGGATAAGAATAACCATATATTCCGCCCGTCCCGGTCTTTTGATTGGCCACAAGGGTGGCGATATCGAGAAAATAAGGGATTCTGTCGCAAAGTTGGCTTCAAGCAAGGACATACAGGTAGATGTTAAGGAGATTTCTGAGCCAGAATTGAATGCGCAACTGATTGCAGAATCAGTTGGATATCAGCTTGAGCGGAGGATAGGTTTCAGGAGAGCTATGAAGAAAGCAATTTCCACGGCTTTAGATAAGGGAGCTGATGGAGTTAGAATAAAATGTTCTGGCAGGCTTGGTGGTGCTGAATTAGCCCGTACGGAGCAGTACATGGAGGGGCGTGTTCCTCTTCATACGTTAAAGGAGAATATTGATTACGGTTTTGCCGAATCGAATACGACGGCCGGCAAAATAGGAGTGAAAGTTTGGGTGTGTTTGAAAAAATCCGTTGAGGAGATGTTAAATGCCTCTGATGCCAAAAAGAGTAAAGTATCGCAAAGTCCAGCGCGGTGATAGGCCCGGGCTTGCGAGAAAGTGCAATAAGTTGGACTTTGGTGAATTTGGGCTTCAGGCTCTTGATAGGGCTTGGATAACAAATAACCAGATTGAAGCTTCGAGGGTGGCAATCAACCGCCATCTGAAGAGGAAGGGAAAACTTTGGATAAGAATGTTCCCTGACAAGCCAATTACCAAGAAGCCTCTTGAAACTAGGATGGGGAAAGGTAAGGGTAATGTCGAGGGATGGGTTGCAACGGTTAAGCCGGGGCGGGTCCTTTTCGAACTCAGTGGATGTAGTGAAATTATAGCAAAGGAAGCGCTCGCACTTGCGGCCAGCAAACTTCCGATACGCTGTAAGTTTATAGCTCGCGTAACAGCTTGATCATAAGGGGTTGGATACATGAAAAACAGTGAAATAGTTCAAATGACGGCGCCGGAGCTTGTGCACTTACTTGAGACGCTCGAGAAGGAACGTCTTAATTTGAGAATACAGGCGAAGACCGGACAGCTTAAGAATAGCGCAAGGATGACTGTTATAAGGAAGGACGCAGCAAGGATAAAAACCGAGTTGCGCAAGAGAGATAACGCAGAGCCGGCAGGCTCCTCGAAAGCTTAGAAAACAAACTGAAAATCGATGGAAGGGAAAATGAGTGATGTTTTAGTAGAAAAACGCGGAAGCCGGAAGGAGAGGCGCGGGCTTGTAGTGAGTGCGAAACAAAACAAGACCGTCATCGTTGAAACTCTTAGGCGCAAACCGCATCCTCTGTTCAAAAAGATTATCAAGATCAGGAAAAAATTTGCCGTTCACGACGAGAAAGGTGAAGCAAAGGTCGGGGACATGGTCGTTATAGAGGAGACCAGACCTATCAGCAAGACTAAAAGATGGCGTCTCGTTAAAGTTCTTGCCCATTCAGGTAAGGTTCTAAGTGAAGAAGGGGGAGCTGAATAATGATACAGATGCAGACAAACCTTGATGTGGCAGATAATTCCGGAGCGAAGAGGCTTGGGGTTATAACTGTGCTTGGACAGAAGAAACGCTATGCGCACATTGGAGACATTGTGACCGCTTCAGTAAAAGAAGCCGTACCAACGGGTGCCGTAAAGAAGGGTGACGTTGTGAAAGCCGTGATAGTGAGAACTAGCGCTCCCATACGACGTGATGATGGATCCTACCTTCGTTTTGACAGGAACGCGGCAGTTATAATAGATGAACAGAATAATCCTCGCGGAACTAGAATATTTGGACCGGTGGCGAGGGAATTGAGAGACAAAAAGTTCACAAAAATAATATCTTTGGCTCCGGAGGTCATCTGAAAATATGAGCAGAGCGATAAAAAAAGACGATAATGTTTTCCTTATGTCCGGAGATTTTAAGGGAGAGAAAGGCAAGGTCCTTGCGATACTTAAAAAGAGTAGCCGTGCCGTGTTGGAAATGACAGGCTTGAGTCCTGAGAGACAGGCTGAAATAGGAAAGAGGACGATTAAGAAAAGTCAGAAAAATCCGAAGGGAGGAGTCGTAGAAAGAAAAGTCTCCACCCATATTTCGAATCTGAAGCTTATTGAAGAAGAAAAGAAAGCTAAAAAGTAATTGAGGTTTAATTTATGTCCGATATTCTCAAGACATACAGGGAAGTTGTAAGACAGGCCTTGAAGGAAAAGAGGGGGTACAAGAACGATCTGGCTGTCCCGCGTATTTCCAAAATCGTCCTCAGCATGGGGATAGGAACAAAGATGGACAAGGATGCGATGCCTGAGGCGAAGGATCATCTTACCGCGCTGTCCGGACAGTTGCCGCTGGTTTGCAAGTCTAAGAAAAACATATCCAATTTCAAATTGCGCAAAGACATGCCCGTAGGCTTGATGGTTACACTTAGGGGCGCAAGGATGTATCAATTCTATAGCAAGCTTGTTTACAACACATTGCCAAGGGTGCGTGATTTTAGGGGGATTTCAAAGAAAGGTTTTGATGGACGCGGAAATTACAATTTTGGGATTCAGGATATAACTGTTTTCCCGGAAATTGATTTGGATAAGGTTAAAAGGCATTTTGGATTGAACATAACAATCGTGACCACGGCGAAGACCAATGAAGAAGCTTATGATTTGCTCCATATGCTTCACATGCCGTTTGGGTCTTGAAATTCCGGAGGAATCAGATGGCAAAACAGAGTTTAATTAACAAGAACAAGATCGAGCCGAAGTTTAAGGTCCGCAAGTACAATCGTTGTGAGAATTGCGGAAGGGCTAGGGCTTTTATAAGGAAGTACAAGCTTTGCAGGATATGCTTCAGGGAGCTTGCGTTGAGCGGAAAGATTCCCGGAGTTACGAAAGCGAGCTGGTGATAGGAATAACGGAGAAGAAAAAACATGAGTATGCAAGACCCAATAAGCGATATGCTTACCAGAATCAGGAATGCGGCTGAAGCCTCGCTTCCTTCCGTACGTA
>CAZXAC010000154.1:0-6284 GCA_964638335.1 uncultured Lentisphaera sp.
CCACACACATCGTTGACGCCGTCGCTCGCGGCAAATCCATCGCCTACATCCCTCCGAAATGGCGCGCCGTCGGCATCGCTCTTCGCCACATGCCCGACTTCCTCTACTCTAAAATGTGATTGAACGCGAATTATCTGGAAAACGGTTTAAAGATGAAAGAGTGGGGGATGAGTTTTCGCCTCCGGCGTTTGGGGAAAAACCCTTTGAAAAGGGTTCTTTCCCCAAGCCCCTTTTCCTAAACTTTTCACACTAGCGCCAAAGCCGGGGCTGCGCCTCCGCCTTTGGCGCTCGTCATGTCAAAGCATAGCAAAAAAACTGGGACTGGCAACGCGGCTTCTGCGGCTGCCTGTGCCCGCTTTTCACCGGGAATGAGATAGCTTTCTCCTGTTCCCTGCTTCTCTGCTTCTCTGCTTCTCTGCTTATTTCGAATCTGTTTCTGAACAATAAACAACTTTCGTCTCTTGTGTGTGAGAACTTTCTTCTCTTTGTTTATCTTAAAAAAAGCCTCGACTTCGCATTCTTTAAATGTGTAAAGAGATAAGGTATTTTAGTTTCTAGTTTCCATCCATATTTTTAGAAAGTGTTATTGATGAATCATCATCATTTCTCTAATTGGTTTGTCCAACAATGATGTCCGAGTAATAATGTCAGATTTTGTTTTGTTACCTCCTATTCGTGTGGGTTGAGTAATCAGCAGATTTATATTCTGAGCATTTCACTTTCTTCAATTTCTAGATAATTCTGAAATTCTTTTTTTAGATCATCTACTCTTCTTGCTAGATTAAATTGATGATATGCAAATTTGACAAGCAATCTCAAATCATCTGGCGAAAACAATTTGTTTAGTGAAACTTCGGGTTTTGAAGAATATTTTCTCAACATATTATCCTCATATCCTGTTCCAATACTGACCGGATCATCAATGATTGCTCCTTGAAAAACTTCTTTTCCTGTCTCTTTTGATATAGAAGTGCCTGGAAAAGGCATTACAGGAAAGAACGCAACGGACTTCAAACCTTCATCCTTAAGAGATACCGAAAAGTTTATCGTATCCGTAATTTGTTCATAGCTTTCGTTTGGAAAACCAATCATAAAAAAGGCCTTGGCTTCAATTCCTTTATCTGCGATTTGTGAAATAATAGCTTTTGTCTTATTAAGGTTTAGATTCTTTCTTATATAGTTTTGTATCTCTGGATTTCCACTTTCGATTCCCATGTCAATTTCAAAACACTCTGATTCTGCCATTAATATGACCAAATCTTCTGTTAAAATATCCGCTCTTGCCTGACACTTCCACGGAATACTTATTTTTCTTTTGCCTAAACCCTCACAAAACTGTTTAATCATGATTCCCTTTTTATGTGAAAAGTCATCATCAACTATATGTAATTGCTCCGGGTTGTATATATCAAGCATTTTTTCGAGCTGGTTTAACAATAATTCTATCGGTATTCTTCTAACTTTTTTCCAAAAAGCAGGAACTGAGCAATACCTACAATTGAAACCACATCCTCGTGATGTATGTACATATATCCTCTTTTTAACGCGATAATAAGCATCAAGCGGTAAAAGATTATAATTGGGGAATGGAAGATTTTTAAGATTTATGTAATTTTCGTTGTTTGCTTCGCCAACAATTTTTCTTCCAGCTTTTCGATAGATACCGGGAATTTGAAAAACCCGTTTAGAATTGGGCGAGAATATATGATTTACCAAATCAAGAAATGGCATTTCGCCTTCACCACAAACAGCATAGTCGACAGGGCCTTTCATTAAGGTATGTTTGGTAGCCAATGTCGCATGGGTTCCACCACAAACCAGATTTATTTTAGATGTAATCCTTTTGATATAATATGCTATTTTATGCACGACATGTATATTAGGTGATGAAGTATTAAAACCAATTATTTTCGGTAGTGTTTCACTTGTGAAAATGTTGTCCACCACTGAAAGTGCGCCAAGGTTCAATGCATATGCGTCTAATACTCTTACAGAAATATCGTTATTTTCCAAATAACTTCCAACACAAACAAGTCCTAATGGCATATTATGGTCATTTTCTAGATATTTATTTCTGGGATGAGGCAGAATAGAAGATGGAGTGTTTATAAGAAGTACGTAGTCTGAAACCTTTCTTTTCTCGGCTTTGTACTGAAGATGTGTGGTGAGCGAAAGTGAATCCAGAATATAGTTGTCTACATCAAAAACCGATTCTGGATCAAGATATCCTTTATATATTCCTTCTGCCTCAGAGAAATGTGGGAATCGTTTACAGAATTCGGCACATGCAGTTTCCTTATTCGATTGCGGAGTTTCTTCAATTATTAAAAATGCTCTTATCGCATCACAAACACATTGTGCAATCTCTGTTAGTTGATCTGAAGACCCTGCAAGTCTCGGGATTATTGATAAAATCCTGTTTTTCTGTTGTTTTATCAATTCATAACATTCGCGTTTTAATTGTTGTTCATTGATTGTAGCTCTTTTGAACGGATTCCTTCCGTACAAATCGCGTAGAAACTTTTTCACAATAAATTTATTTATTATCGGAATATACTCTTCATCACACAATTGTTCTCTCGTGTATATTCTTGTATGGAGAGTGATTCTGTATTTTCCACGTAGTGCGTTTATTGTTCTTAGAAGATGTCTTATATGTTCTTCTGGAAAGCTATTAAATACTATCATTACATCAATATCCCGTATAATCGACAGATCCGAAGAAGAATCGGTTGTCGTTCCGACATAAAATAATGACTCCCCAAAAGTGTGCTTGAGCCGAGCTAAAAATTCCGTTAATACAGAATCGATAGATACGTGATAGCAATACTTTTCATTTTTCATAATCCATCCCGTTCTAAGAATAAATAAGAAAATAATCAGCGTATTGCACGTGTCCTGATTTTATGATCTAAATTGATAATTGAAGTGATGCTTGAAATATAGTGTTCGATATGCCTTCTTTTGTAAATAGTAATATATGAAGGATGGTGAATTGGAACGAAGATGGTATCGTAGTAATTGAATGATATGTAGCGGAAATCGGATTCTATTCGTTCAAAATCTATTTCAAATTTGTTTAATACAAATTTTGCAACAAGTGCTCCCAACAAAAAAACAAGCTTTGGTTTAACCACATTGATTTCTTTTGGAATGTGAAAAAAACATGTGTTCATTTCCTTTGAAGTCGGGTACCTCAACTTGCATTTTTGATCTAGGGGAGCACATTTAACAAGATTCGTCTTATAAAACGAGCAATCACCGAGTTGCTCTTCTATCTGGCAGATTAATTTTCCGGTTCTTGTTTTTTCGCATAATGGATATGCTTCATCTGGCTCAGACGCGAGTTTTGCAGAAAGGCCAATCCACATCACGTCCGAACTACTCATTTTCTCAAAAAGAGGGGGCTGGGCTTCATTTAAGGAACATTTGTTGCAAGTCACGAGATGTTTCCTCCAGAGATATAACAACACTGCACATGCTTTTTAATGTAATCGGCATATTTCTTGAAAAATTTAGTGATTGACGGATATTTTCGGACACAGTAACACAAAAGCAACGCTTCCATAGTTTGAAATCCCGAATTATAATAGGAATTGTATGTGATTTTTGATTTAGTGCAATATTTGCAATTATAAAGGGAAAATCTGGGCATATAGCATAGCAATATAGTTGATCCAGTGTTTTCATTCCCCTAACCGCTGTCTGCTTGGCGCTCTAAACCTTTCGGGGGAATCAGAAACTAAAATAATCTCATAACGTCTTCTGTCTAAAACTTCCAAAAAACCCATTACATCTGATTCCGCGACTGAGATATTTCCGTTATTTTCTTCTATTGAAACACCGGTGTTGCTGCATAGTTGTATCAATGCTCCTCTGTCAATATTATAAAGCTGTTGCGATCTTATTGAGGCGAGATATCGGGCAGCACGAGGGCGAGAGCAAGCATATGCTTGGATATTGTCAAAATTAACGAACGATAGATTCATTTGAATTTTCGTTACGTTTTGCGATACAGAACCAAGAATTGCCTCTCGAAGTTTTGCAACATATTCAAAGCCGCTCGGCCTTAGAATATGAATATCTGTTGAATCGGTGAGTAAGTCGAAGTCATTATCGAGCTTGAATACATTGTCCTCAATGAGTTTCATAGCGTCCGTCATAAATCTAATCAGACGCTTCCTGATAACACCTTTGAATTGACTTGCCCTACGAATTGCCGTTAGTCTATTCCCTTGAACATCCGTAAATCTGGCGAAGTAACAAAAAACCAAATCCGGATCATCAATACTATCATTGTTGGTTTGTAAATTATTTGCTTCGTGCAAATCTCTAACCTTACTAGATAGCTCATCACTTATCGGAAGGGTAACATGCTCTGGGGAGGCATATTTTTCTGATGGCTCGTACCTCGAAGGGTTTTCTTCAACTCCCTGCATTGTATCCCATGTAGCTTCAGCCATCTCTTTTAATGCTTTCTGAACATTAATATCAACGGTTACATTGACAAAGCTTTGCTCATTTTCTGCTTCAATACCAATCCCAAATTCAGTCGTTCTTATATCATTAAAATTAAAATTCAAAACTATGCCCTCCTCTCAAAATAAACCGTGTCGCTCAACCGATAAGCTGATATTCTCTCGTTCGGTTGTAATGTTACACGATAAGTAATAAACACAACACTTGACCTGTTGTTTAACGGGTTACCATCAATAGGAGGGTATACAGTAAACACTCGATACCCGAAAACTGCAAATATAATATTCATATAATGAAGATTTAAATGCCAAAAAAGAAACACAATAAAACACAACGCAACAATAACAGTAGCAATTTCCCTATAGGAACTTAGGTCGACAGTATAGAACGGCAGAAGCATTGCGAAGAGATATACCAACAAATGATCCCGATGGTCCTCAGCGGTCCCTATCGCTATCTCCAGCTTTTCGTTTATCTTTATTGCTGTAGATATTCTCATCATCAAAATTATATTGGGTACTAAAACCATAAAAACACAGATAGATATGAACCAGACATCAGGGATAAGTTTAGTGCCTTGAATTGCCCAAAATATAAATAATGGGGATAGACTACTAAATACCATAAATAAGCGAGCCAACTTCAAGCCCTCGTTCGGTGTTTTATTTACCATGCCAGTTATTCCATTCAAGTATTTGTTTGTTCTATTTCAAAAAAGGATACTCCGTATTTTGCACACAAATTCTTTGCATAGTTTGAGATTTTGTAAGCAACGAGAAATGCGAGTATCTCAGAATCATTCATATTGTGCATTGGGGCGAGCATGTACTTGTATTTGATTGCTTGCAGAAGTCCGACTATATCCCAATCTTGTTCTATTTCAATTTCTACAGCAATTAATCTCCCTTCAAAATCTCTCAAGACAATATCCGCTCTGTCGCCGGTAGGATATATATATTCAATATCTACGAGGTTCAACCCAGCAATTCCAAGTGCCTTAGATGGATTGTTTGCTACGTAGGATTTAAGCTTTTTATGGGCTTCTGATTCACCACCTCCAGTCTTAGGTGCTCCATCTGGGAAAAAACGAGGCGGTACTTTTAGTTTTTGCTTATCTCCCTTCTTGTATTCACTTACTATAGCCTCGTATTGCTCTTTTGTGATCTTCTTCAAGCCGGAATGAAGAGTGCCGAATCCGCGATAGTTAAAGCTCTCTTTGTATCCCAACAGCTTGTTGAGTGTTTTTGCCGAAACATACCCTGAATCTCTCATTGTTTTTGTCTCAGCATACCAACTCCATAAAATTTCTGTACCGTTAGCGTATTTCGTGATTTCTTCGTCAGGATGGTTACGAAGCTCAGTTACAGCCTCGACAATGGCAACAACCCCCATTCGTCCCCGTATTGAAGGTAATTTGTGAACTTCTCCGTTAATATCTTTCCATAATACAGTTCTCCCAGAGAGTGACTCGTAAATAAGTATTTTGTCCCCCTCCTGCAAATCGGCTCCAGCCGCTTGACGACCATCAGGAACAAACACTCCATTAACATCAGGGTTGGTCTCATTGTTCAATGGTGGCCAGTGTACGGTAATCCAGTAATTCATTAGAGTTTCCTATATAGACCCTTTGTCATCTTCCTCTTATTCAGTCATACCGCATTGACTTACAACTTTTTCATTTTCTATTCTCGGCATGGCTCCACTATATCATATCGGGCGGTCTTAATGTCAATAGCCTGTTGCTCTTTGGGCGAAAAACGGGGACTGGCAACGCGGTTTCTGCGGCTGCCTGTGCCCGCTTTTCG
>CAZXAC010000155.1:0-6203 GCA_964638335.1 uncultured Lentisphaera sp.
GACCAATTTAAATCATTCCAAGAGCTTCAGGCTGATAAAAAGAATTTGTGGACCGACTTGAAGACGGATAGGCTAATCGCTCTCGCCGACAGAATAAGAAAGAAAGTCTTGAATTATCGCCCGGAAACACTTTTCGCCAGGACCATATATGCACCTGTTCTGACCAACCCCGAAAGCGAGGAGTGGTTCTCTCAGAACTATGAGAAGTGTTTGAAAAATTATGACTTCACTGTCATTATGGCGTATCCGAGGATGGAGGGAAAATTCTGGGAGCGCAGTTGGCTCAGAAGTTTGGTGGAAAAAGCCGCGAGTTTTCCTGGCGGACTTGATAAGACCGTCTTCAAGGTACAGGCATATGATTGGAAGGACAATGAATGGATTCCAGATTCTACGTTGCGAAAATGGGTGAGGACTCTTAGCGCCGCCGGAGCTCATCACGTGTCGTATTATCCTGATGGACTTTTTGAAAATAGGCCTGGAATCGAAATTGCGCGCGATATAATGTCATCGAGGGATTTCCCCCTCGATAAACCAAAAAGGTGATTATGGGCTATATCCTTGATTTTGTATTCTACTATCCACTGATGATGTCCTTTGTATGGATGTCAGGGGCTCTTATATTTATTTTCTTCAGGGAAAAACAGATTTCAGGCAGACCTGAACTGAAGGAACACCCATTGGTTTCTGTGCTAATACCCTGCCACAATGAACAGGATTGCATAGAGGATACAATAGAATATCTAAACTATCAAACTTATCCGAATATTGAGATAATAGCGATAGACGACGCCAGTAAAGACTCCACATACGAAATTCTCAGAAGACTTCAGAAGACACACAAAAACTTACGCGTGCTCAGAATGACTTCAAATCAGGGCAAAGGCACGGGACTGAATATGGCGGCAATGATAAGCAGAGGAGAATTTCTTGTTGGGATTGACGCTGATGCGCTTTTGGATCCAGAGGCGATAGAATGGTTTATGTGGCACTTCTTGAATTCTCCAAGAGTAGGGGCAATAACCGGCAATCCAAAAGTGAGAAACAGGACTACCCTGATGGCCAAAATCCAGGTCGGAGAATATTCCACCATAATAGGAATGATAAAGAGAGCACAACGCATAATAGGCAAAATATATACCGTTTCAGGAGTTGTCGCCGCATTCAGGAAAAAAGCCATTATGGATGTGGGGGCTTGGTCTAACGACATGGTTACCGAGGATATAGATGTAAGCTGGAAACTTCAACTCGACCACTGGGACATAAGATACGAAGCCAGAGCGCTGTGCTGGATTTTTGTTCCAGAAACTTTGTATGGAATATGCAAACAGCGTCTTCGCTGGGCACAGGGAGGTGCGGAAGTTCTCCTCAAATACTTCAAACCAATGTTCCATTGGAAAAACCGCCGTATCTGGCCGATATATCTGGAATACGCCGCAAGTGTCGTATGGTGCTACCTTTTCATCGGAACCATAGTTCTTTGGATACTGCATTTCTTCATAGAGATGCCAGATTATCTACTGGTCAGGAACGTCCTTCCCGGATGGACCGGGGTGATACTTGCCTTGACATGTATGACGCAACTCTGCATCGGTGTTATTATGGATAGCAGATATGATCCAACGATGAGAAGGGTTATTCCCTACCTGATATGGTATCCGGCAATATATTGGCTAGTGACCTGTCTTACGACCATAGTCGCGCTTCCAAAGGCAATATTCAAAAAGAAGGGTGAACTCGCAGTATGGGAAAGCCCTGACAGAGGATTAAAATGAAGAAGATCGAAGATTTTAAAAGCGAGATGATAATTGACAAGCAGGATATGGTGTCGAAAACCCGGAGTTTCGCGGAACTTACTCTGAATACTGCCGGATGGATTTTGTGGTTTTTCCTTGTAAGACCGTTAGCGATTATCATCGTATGGTATGTTGGATACAGATTCTTCAAATATCACATGTTTACTCTTGAAGGAATAGACAATCCTGAATACTTCGGAATAGGTTTTGGCGTTGTGATGCTCATATTCCTATCCCTATTTCTCTGGAGCAGATATAACGCTTGGAGATTCGGATCAGTTGACAGGAGGAAGTCGAGAGGGATTGCCGACGATGAATCTGTCGCCAAACATTACAAAGTGAAACCCGAAAATATTGCAGACCTCAAAAAAGCTTCCAATGTGGAAGTTTCTTTCTCCCAAAATGAAAATATCTCCATCCAAATAGAAGACGGTCCAAAGATAGATGCTTTTTATGCGCTCCTCAAGAAAAATTAAAAAGTTGAAATGAAATTTCCTAATTACAATTTTCCAGAAGAGTGCCAGGCGGACACAAAACTCATCCTTTGCTCTTTGAAAAGAAAGGATAGTTATTCTCTTCTGCATTCAGTTCGTGTTTCTTCGCTCGCCGTCAAAATTGCCTCCAAAATGGGCTTTGATGCGAATTTCGTAAAGGAGCTCGCAAATGCCGCCCTTCTGCACGACATCGGAAAAATAGCGATAAAAAAAAGCATACTTGACAAGAAGGCCCCGCTCAATCATGATGAATATGAAATCATGAAAAAACACACGCTCTTCGATGCGGAAAAATATTTCAAGAAAAAATTCCCCCAATCCGTAAAACTCGCAATACGTCAACATCACGAAAGAGAAGATGGCAGTGGATATCCTTTCTCTTTGAAAAGCGCGGACATATCGATTGTGGGAAAGATTTGCGCCGTCGCAGACTCATACGATGCGATCGTAAGCGAAAGACCCTATCATAAGGCCGAAACAGGCAATAACGCCCTCGCTCAAATAACCCTCGGCGCCGGCAAAATTTATGATGAAAAAATCGTCACCGCTCTGACAGAACTCTTTCAATGAGCCTCGCCTAGAATTTTTAACGACTTCTAAGAACTAAGAATTAAAAATTAAGAATTATGAATTAATAATGTGAGATTAAAAATATGCTTATTCATTCGGTGATGTTTTGCTTGATGTCAGAATTTTCGAGACAATGCGACAAAGCTCATCCGCATCTGTATAAATATCATCAAACTCGGGCTTCGAGAGATATCCTGTGTCCCTCATCAGCCGTAGCCAATAGGAAGTCTCACGAACCTCTTTGTATGCTATCGACATTTTCGATACGAAGTCAGATTTTGACTGCCCACCGATGCCTTCCTCAACATTTGCACCAACACTTGTTCCGCTTTTCAACAACTGCCTAGACAAGACATATTCTTTTTTATCTTTCGAGAAATACTGTGACAGCTTTACAATGCGGACCGCAAACGCATAGCTCTTTTCTTGGATTATATTCTCAGTTCTCATTGTTAATTTCTCTCTTAATTGTTAATTGCTAATTCCCCCCAATGACTAGCTTGGAATGGCGGCAATTTTCTGTTTCGAGGCTATCTCCTTCAGGCGCTTAGTAAGGAACTTGTCGAGCTGATTTGCAAAGTCACGGACTTCCCTGGTGCCAAATACCGGTGGACCTCCTGTAATCTCTCCGTTCTTCCGGAGTTCGTTCATGAGATCCCGCATCGCCAGCCTCTGCTTTATGTTTGCTTCGCTGTGGATTCGCCCCCTCGGATCAAGTGCGCTCGCCCCTTTGTCAATGGCGCGTGAAGCAAGAGGAATATCCGCAGTGACAACAAGGTCGCCAGCCTGCACCATTTCGACAATCCTGTCATCGGCCACATCGGGACCCTCGTTAACAACAATCATCGATACTAGGTCTGAGCTTCGATGCTTCTGATTTTTGTTGGAGACAAGCACAAGAGGGATGCGCAAGCGTTCCACCGCCCGGAAAAGTATCTCATGTATTGCCCTCGGAAATGCATCAGCGTCCACATATATTTTCATTGGACAAGTTTTTCCCATTTTTGTGCTCAGTGCCATTAGTATGCCAAATATTTTATCGGCGTCGATATCCGCCGTCGCGTATCAAATCTCAAATTTCAGATTCGCCAGGGCGGACAAGCCTCGATACCGACCTGTCCCAGCGAAGCAGAAAGCATAGACTGATACCGAATCCGAAGAAACACCCCTATGGAGCGTTTCCAGCATGATATTTTCAGTCTTCATCTTCTCCACAAATCCCGTCAATTCTTAATTGTTAATTCTTAATTGTTCATTGTAAAAAAACCCATCTCGCCCATACTGGCACCGAGGTACTCCTGGCACCGAGCCACTTCTACTTTCATGGCAATGTCTTCACAATCGGCCTAAGAACTTGGTCCATATTAACCAATTTTTGGGTGAGCCAGTCTAAATATTCACTCCATCGGCTTTCTTCTTCAATTGATGCATGTGGATACCATGCGGCTATACGACAAGCTTGGGAGTCAGGTAGTTCCTGCCAGTCCAATTCGAAGCCGAGCTTGCTTTCTATCTCCTTTTTCTGTGAGAATAGGTTGGCAAAATGCTTTTTGGCCTCAGCTCCTGGAATCCATAATTCAACGCCTAGGCGTTCATCGCGTGTGTTTGCAGTGATGTTCAATGCAAATCCAGAACGGCCTATTGTATTGTTGAGCCAGTGCTGAGGGCGTGGCTTCTGTGGGCGTATATTTGGGGCATTTGTCGCCAACTTGTCAATCAGGGCCATCCAGAATTTCAATTGCAATTGCTTCGTGGGTGTTGCAGATGCAACTGCACGCGCCTGTTCCCTTCCGAATTTTGTCCAATCGTTTGGCTTCACTACTACTTCGAATTTCGGGGCAAGTGGCGAATCTGCAATGCGCCATAACTCAATCTCCACGGCAAAAAAGTTGAGCTCGTCAGTTGTATTATCATTAAGGAATTGGATGGCCGCAACATGTTCCTCCCGGAACGACTCTGCGATCCATATGATTTTTTTCGCTCCTACTCCAGCTGCGTAGGCAATTACTTGCCCTAAATGCGAGTGATCCGTTTTTTCCAGTTGGTTTTCTATAATTACCTTGTCTTCTCCATCAGTGCATAGGATATCCGATTTAAAGTCTCCAATCCAGTGTTCTGTCTCTACTCGAACAAGTTCGCTTAATCCCAAGGCGTCGGCCAGTGCATTCAGATTGTCGATTTCAGCAAGCCAAGGGGTGAAATCACGAGCCTCATTCTTCCATACGTCTCTGAGATCAACTCTTTCTAATTTAGATAATTTCATAGATTCCTCCTTCTATATTTCCTTGCACAATCCACTTAATTTGCCTATGATGATTCCCTTCTCCTTCTCTTGGAGCTGTCTTGAATTCCTGTGATCCAGAACTATCTCCAAAAGATTTTTCTCGTCCGTCACATAATACTTGCCGTCAATCCTGTCACGGGTTGCTCCAGAAAGATTATTCCCGACAAAGCATAGCACCCCCTGAACCCATAGGTCGTTTATTTCGGCGATCTCTGCAAGATAGCTCTTCAGATCGCAAGCCTGTTTGGAAATCTGCAAGATGGGATCTCGTTGGTATTTGTCCTTGTCGTATTCGAGCTGATTTTTTACGACTTTTATAGGGGTGTTCCATTTCTTAGTCTCAATCACCATAACGCCGCATGGTCCGATCACAATGTGGTCGAGGTCATAATCTTTCCCGGGGATTATCACCGAATGGAAAACGGTGTAGTCTGATGGAAGAAAATCAAGTTCTCTGCCGACGCAGTTCTCACCCTCTATTCCGGTAAACTCGTTTTTGATCTGTCGGCTGACCCTCCTTGTGAACCTGAACAATAGGCATGTTCCAACAATGATTAGCGACAGGATAATGGCTTGAGGGAGTGGGGCGTGCATGGCGTTTACGAATTTCGCATAATACTTAGGAGAAAAAGCCATAAGGGACAAATTAAGGCTATATCCAAAGTAGAAAACACAAACAATCACCACACAAAACGCTATGATGTTACTATTAAAGATGAAGGAATTGTTCCGATTGATACTGCTTCCGGCAGGAACTCCATATACCGTCGCAAAGTCCTTGCGAATTTCACTGAGTCTTTTATTCATGTTACACTCCTAAATGAAAAAAGCCAACCCCTAAAACCTAAAACTTAATATTTAAAACTTGCCCCAGATAACATTTAAACGCTGTGCCCTTTTCCTTCAAAAATTTGCCCATACTGGCACCGAGCTAGCCTAAATATCTTGATGGATAAGATCATCTTTCCGTTCTCTGCCCGATTTCAAGCGTTCGATTCGCTCCTTTTCCCGCTTCAACCCATTCTTAATAAGTCGAAGTAGGCGTAATGCGCCGCCCGATCC
>CAZXAC010000156.1:0-6187 GCA_964638335.1 uncultured Lentisphaera sp.
GGATGAGAATAGCAGGTCGTTTGAGAGCCTTGACTGCCCAAGGTCGTCTTCAAGCTTACATAGTAGGAGCCCTTCCTTATCTCCTCATGTTAGTAATGAACTATATTAACCCGGAAATGATGTCGGGTTTCTTTAATTCTTTGGCGGGCATAGGCATGATAGTTGCGGCCTCGGTGCTTGTTTTTGCTGGATTCTTGACAATAAAGAAGATAACAAACATCGACATCTGAACTAATACTGAGTTGCTGCGCTTCTCTTGAAATGCTTCTCGAAATTGCCTGCTAGTAGATTGATTGTGTTGCAGGCCCCCTCCCCTCATCCTTCAGTTTCCCGATCTGATAATTATGGGGCAAAAAAAAGCCTGACCCTTTGCGGAGTCAGGCTTGAAGTGAACTCTTATATTAGTCCCTTCTGTCCCTTCTGAAGTTGTTGTCTCTTCTTGGAGGTCTGTCTTCTTTAGGGCGGGCTTCATTGACTTTGATGCTTCTGCCTTCAATGTCCTTCCCGTTGAGCTCAGCGATAGCCTTTTGGGCTTCGTCGTCGCTCATCGTGACGAAACCGAAACCTTTCGATCTGCCTGTGTCACGATCTTTAATGATTTTCGCCTTTTCCACGTTGCCGAACTGACTGAACAGTTCCGAGAGTTTCGCATCATCCATACTGTATGGAAGATTGCCTACGAACATTTCCATGTTTTTCCTACTTACGCCATTTATTCATTTTCCCCGGATATCCAATGGCACATAAGACATTCAGGGTTTTTGACTCGTGTCCAAGTTAGTTCCGTTTTTACGGAAATCAAAGGAAAGTTGAAAAATTTTTCAATTATTTTTTAGAGGCTGAAATTGCGGCACCAAGCGCTACAATTTTTTGTGCGTCGGAATTACTGTGTATTTTATGTCCCAGATTGGACTCAAGCGCTGAAAGAAGAGCTTTATTCAGGGCTCCACCTCCTGCAAAAAATATCGGAGGGGAAAAAGAACCAAGCCTTCTAATCATAGCTCCAACTCTTCCTGATATGGAATTGTGCGCGGCTGCGGCAATATCAGCCTTGCTAGCACCACGCGCCAAAAGAGATACGACCTCGCTCTCCGCAAAGACGGCGCAAGTGGAATTCATGTGGATTTGATTAGTGGACAGTTCCGCAGATGAAACGAATTCGTCGTAAGTCATTTCAAGCTTCATAGCGAGAACCTCCAAAAAGCGTCCAGTTCCGGCGGCACATTTGTCGTTCATCGCGAAATTCGCAACCTCTCCAGAATCATCCAGCAGTATCACCTTTGTGTCCTGTCCTCCTATATCTACCACAGTTCGAGGTTGCCCTTCAGGCGTTGACATAAAAAACGCCCCAGCTGCACAGGATTTGATTTCCGTAACTACAAGATCAGCATTTTTCATCAATCTTCTTCCGTATCCGGTAGCGGCTTTTAGTGTTATATCTTCATCTTTTATTCCTGTTGTCGATATATTTTTCTTTAGACATTCTTCAGCTGTAACAACTGGATTTATCCCGCTGGGAGCGACTGCGGATGCAAGTATTTTCTCTCCGTCGAAAAAGACAACCTTGGTTGTTGTTGAGCCTATATCTATTCCGGCAAAAATCATGTTAAATCGTTCTCTTTTTTTTGGTGTTCATCTTTTAATCTAGCTTTCTTGTTCTTTAGATTCAAGAAACAGTGAAATCTTTCAGATGGAATTGTTTTTTTTGTCTTTTGCGGCAGCTATTTAAGCTTATTTGATTTCAAAATTTCAAAGAGTTTCCTGATTGATTCTTTGGGTGGACAGGATTATATTCGAAAAATAAAATTAAAAAAAATAAGTTTTTATGAAGAAACGGAAATATGACATTATATGTGTGGGTGATTTGTGTGTTGATTTTATCGTCAGAGGCAATGTGCGCCCGCAATTTAATCAAGTTGAAAAGATGATAGATGATTACAGTATTGAAATGGGTGGGTCTTCAGGAATATTTGCCTCCGGATTTGCCAAGCTTGGAGGTTCGATTGCTATCGTCGGAATGTCTGGAGTTGGAGTATTCGATAAATTTATCAAAGAAAAACTTCTGGATGCTGGAGTTGACACATCCTTGATAAAAACTGATAAGAACCTTAAAACTGGCATGACTGTAGTTTTGACCGAGCCTACCGACAGAGCAATGCTGACGTACTCAGGAACAATTGACGCCGTTACTCCGGATATGATCAGCGACAAATTAGTATCATCCGCAAGGCATTGGCATATAACAAGCTACTTTTTGCTCGGGAAAATGCGCCACTTCTGGCCTGTTTTATTCAAACGGCTCAAGAAAGCCGGCGTGACAATTTCCATAGACACAAACTGGGATCCCTCAAATAAATGGCTTGGGGTTCAGGAACTGCTCTCTTTGGCCGACATATTCCTCCCAAATGAAAATGAAGCGTTGGCTTTGTCTGGAAAGTCGTCCGTCGATTCCGCTGGAAAAGCTCTCAATAAGCTTTGTCCGCTTGTCGTTATAAAATGTGGCAAGAATGGAGCTAAGGCTTTTTTTGACGGCAAAATTTTGTGCGCGAAACCACCCAGTTTGCGTGGAGCGCTTATTGACACCATTGGCGCTGGAGATAATTTCGATGCCGGTTTCATTCGCGCTTGGCTGCTTGGGTACTCGATTAACAGATGTCTTGATACTGGACTTCGGTGTGGTACTGCCAGTGTTAGCGGCGCTGGAGGAGTTTCTGCGCAATTAAGAGAAAAATTAAATTGACAAAACATATAAACAGACTTAGGAGAGTGTTGTAATGGTTCAAAGAAAACTGGATAATTGCAGATCTGCGGCGGAGAAAATAGGATTGCCAGTGGTCGATGCACTAATTGAGGCAATAAAGATAAGATATTCCAGGACGGGAATCTGGTCAACGCTATTTGCGGCATGTCCAAATTCCGAAGCTGTGCTGCGGGCATCTCTCTTGGCTGCGAAGGAAAATGATTCCCCGATACTTTTTGCTGCGACGCTTAACCAAGTTGATTGCGACCGAGGATATACTGGATGGAATCAGAAAGATTTTGTGGAACTCGTAAAAAAAATCTCAAAAGAGATGAATTTTGAAAACACCGCAGTAATTGCTCTTGATCATGGCGGTCCTTGGCTGAAGGACAGGCAAAGGATTGAGTCTTACGACTTTGAACGGGCGATGAGTGGAGTAAAGCAATCGGTTGAGGAATGCGTTGCCGCTGGTTACGATATGTTGCATATAGATGCAACTGTTGATGCGCGTTTAAAACAAGGAGAAATAATAAGTATTCATACTGTGGTTGATTGGACTCTGCAACTGATTGTTCACGCTGAGAAATTCAGAAATAAAAATGGAATCGCCCCGATTTCTTACGAGGTCGGCACAGAAGAAGTTCATGGTGGACTGGCTGATATGGCGGTATTTCACACATTCTTAAAAGAACTCAAAGCCGGTCTTGTATCGAATGGGCTTGGCGACGTTTGGCCGAAGTTCGTCGTGGGCAAGGTTGGAACAGATTTGCATACAACCTATTTTGATCCAGAAGTTGCGTCAGAACTTGTGAAAGCAGCCGAACAATACGGATCGGTAATAAAAGGACATTACTCCGACTCAGTCAGTAATCCGGAAGCTTATCCGGCAACTCGAATGGGAGGGGCTAATGTTGGTCCGGAATTTACCGAAATAGAATACGACACGCTTGTGTCCCTAGAGAAAAAAGAGTCTGCTTCAGCTTCCTCGCGTTCAAATCTGGAGAAAGAATTGCAGAACGCTGTTGAAGAAAGCGGCAGATGGAAAAAATGGTTGCAAGCCGATGAAAAAGGAAAAAGATTCAGCGACTTAACCCCTGCCCGCAAGGCTTGGATAACCAAAACAGGATGCCGTTACATCTGGACATCTCCCAGAGTTGTGGCTTCAAGGAAAAAACTTGCCTCAAATTTAGCAAAACAAGGGATTGATGTCGAAGATACGGTAGTTCGGGCAATTGCAAAGTGTATGAAAAAATATTTCGACAAATTCAATCTCTCCGGAATCGAGAAAGACTTAGCGAAGATCATCATGGAAATGAAAAAATGACTTACTCCGAACGTCTCTTGCTGTGCCGAAAAGAGAAAACTGCGGTACTCGCCACCAATTTCTACAACGTGGAAACATTGTTTGGCATATTAAGAGCGGCTAAAGAATGCGAAAAGCCAGTGATACTTCAGACTTCCCCATCCACTCTTTCCTATCTTGGAATAGATATGGCGATAAATATAGCAAAAACAGCTATAACAGAATACGGAGTCGAAGCTTATTTGCATCTTGATCACGCAAAAGACAGCAAGCTTGTAAAAACATGCATAGACAAGGGGTTCGATTCTGTTATGATTGATGCCAGCGAAGATAAATATGAGGTCAATAAGAGAATAACCCGCGAGATAGTTAATTATGCTCACCATAGAGGAGTTTTTGTTGAAGCCGAACTTGGATTTGTGCCAAAACTTGGACAAGAATCATTTGGAGTAGATGGATATACCGATCCGATTCAGGCTGAGGATTTCGCATATGAAACTGGGGTTGATTTTTTAGCTGTTTCGATAGGCACTGCTCACGGTTTTTATAAGAAAAAACCACGTCTCGATTTAAAGAGACTCGAGCAAATTGCTGATCGGGTGTCGATTCCGCTTGTTTTACACGGCGGTTCTGGTTTAACTCCGAAGCAGTGGAGAGAAACAATCATTAGAGGAATAACAAAAATCAATTTTGCGACTGAAATAAAAAACACTTTCATGAATTCGATCCGGATAGAAATGAATAAATCAAAAGATATAGACCTCAGAACGGTATTCCCTGTCGGGATCAAATCTGTAAAACATTTAGTCCGTGATAAAATAATCATTTGTTCGAAAAAAAATAATAAAAAAGTGGGGGCAAGAAAATGACTATTCTCGATAAGATACTGTCTTTGAGTGCGGATGAAAAAACTTCTAGAGGTTTGCTTCACACTCCAGCAGAAATTGCGCAACAACCAGACTGTTGGAAGGAAACCCTAAAAGTCATAAGAAAAGATTCTGAAGGATTGAAGGCCTTTCTTAAACCGGAAGCGATGATCCTCAATCCTAAACTACGAATCGTTTTCACTGGCGCCGGCACTAGTGAGTTTATTGGAACATCCGTGGAACAGGCTCTCAGAAAAACCCTAAAGGTTGATTGCGATACCAGAGCGACAACGGATATAATTACGTCTTGGGATAAAATTTTTATTCCAAGCAGGGAATATCTTGTTGTATCTTTCGCACGTAGCGGAAATTCTCCCGAATCCGTAGCCACCTACGACATAGTAAAGAAAAAAGTCGTCGGAGCGAAACAGCTCATAATTACATGCAACAAAGATGGAGAACTCGCAAAACGCGCAAAATCTGACAAGGCGACTTACTGCGTGGTGCTACCTCCACAGACAAATGATAAAAGTCTCGCCATGACTAGTTCATACAGTTCTATGGCTGTGGCAGCAATGGCATTAGGTTTCCTTGATGATTTGGACGCCTATTCAAAGATAGTTGAACTTTTATGCTCTCAGGCAAAAGCGATATTAATGCAATCGGACCTAATATATGAACTCGCAAAAAGGGACTGGAAACGAGGGGTTTTTCTCGGAACAGGAAGCTTGTATGGCGCAGCCAGAGATGGGCACTTGAAAGTATCAGAGCTTACGAACGGACAATTGATGTGTCGTTTTGATAGTTTCCTGGGACTCAGACACGGTCCTCAAGTAGTAATAAAAACTGATACTTTTGTGATGGCATTTGTATCTACAGATCAACGCGTTAGAAAATACGAATTGGATCTGTTGCGCGAATTGAAATCGCAAAATAAATTTGGAGCTCTCCTCATTGTGGGACCTGCTCTGTCAGAGGGATTCTCCGCCTGCTGTTCAGATAAAATTGAGATTCCACAATCAAAGCTACCTTCGGATGATTGTTTTGGCGCTCCCTACGCAATAGTTGCCGCACAGCTTTTTGGTATGTATAAAAGCATGGCTCTAGGGCTAAAGCCTGACAGCCCAAGCCCAGACGGAGTGATCAATCGCGTAGTACAAGGCGTGATAATACACGACATAGATTGAGCCCAATAATTGCTCTAGCTTAACTAATAAAACAGGATTATACTGAATTGCGTTCAAAGAGATAGTAAACCCCGCTAGGCGGGGTAAAGAT
>CAZXAC010000157.1:0-6127 GCA_964638335.1 uncultured Lentisphaera sp.
TGAGGCTGTATATCAAGAGGCACTTGAGATTGTCTTCAAAGAGATGAAAATACCCTACAAGAGAGAAATAGATTTACCGATTATCTTTAAAGGTCTACCATTGCAAAAGAAATATACGGCCGATTTTGTCTGTTTCGGCAAAATAATTGTCGAATTAAAAGCTCTCTCTGAATTAACAGGCGAACATGAAGCCCAAGTATTGAATTACCTCAAAGCCACAGGAATGAAACTGGGTCTTCTAGTCAACTTTGGTGAAAAATCTCTAAAGTACAAGAGAATTGTACTATAATTCGTGTTAATTTGTGTAATTCGTGGATAAAAGGATTCGTGGACCATGATTGTTGCTTTATTATTAGGTCGTAAAGGTTCCGTCGGTTTTCCTGGCAAAAACTTGTATCCTGTGTGCGAACACCCGTTGTCTTGGTATCCGATGAATGCAGCCAAGAAAGCTAAATTCGTCGACAAGGTATACATATCCACCGACGATGAAAAACTTATGCAGCTTGGGCGGGAGAACAAGATTGAGGTAATTGAAAGACCTGCATATCTATGCACCAAAGAAGCTCTTGGAGAAGATGCATATGTCCATGGCTATAAGGAGATATGTATTAGAGAAGGATGCAAACCAGAACTTATGGTACTCCTGTTCTGCAACGCCGCCACCCTCTTGCCAGAAATGATTGACGAGGGGATAAGAGTCCTTAGGGAAAACCCGGAGTATGATTCGGCAGTGACAGTATCCAGATATAACATGTGGAGCCCTCTCAGGGCAAGAAAAATTGGAGACGATGGACTTCTACATCCATTTGTGCCATTTGAGGCGTTTAAATCCAAGACCCTAAATTGCGACAGGGATAGTCAGGGGGATGCATGGTTTGCAGATGTTGCGGTGAGTGTCGTAAGACCATATAATCTGGAACATCTTGACGAGGGAATTCCTCCCCAAAAGTGGATGGGGAAAAAGATATATCCAATAAAGAATGAAGCCGGTTGCGACGTTGATTATGAATGGATGATGCCTCAGGTAGAATGGTGGATAAAAAAACATTGGAAATTTTAAATTGGTTCTAGTGAATCATAATATAATAGGACGATATTTAAGATTAACCTATAAAAGAGTGTCGAGGATTGTAAATGAGATTTAATGATAAAATACGGACAATTTTTCTCCATCCATCGAAGGCACTGGATATTTTATGCTGGAAAATCGCAAACCGCCACGTTCGCAAAGAAGTTTCCCATAGGTTTAAACAGCTAAAAGAAAGATTCCCTAGAGACCATTATGCGTGGATGACTATTACTGATGAATTTTCATACCAAATCTTTTGTTTACAGGAACACAATCTTGTACAATTTGTAAAAACACATTTGCAAAATCCTATTGAAACTGTAATCGAAATCGGTTCTGCATCAGATCTTTTTCTCAAAAACATAAATGCAAACAAAAAAATAGGCGTCAATGTTCTAGACGTTTGCGTTGAGCAATTAAACAAGCAAGGGATCGAAGGCAGGCTCTCAAGCGGAAAGGTAATCCCAGCCGACTGCGAGGAGGCAGATGCTGTGATCTGCCTACAGACATTAGAACACGTTGAGGATCCTATCGGTTTTTTAAAGAACATAAACCGCGTATTAAAAAAGGATGGAGTTTTAATCCTGTCAATCCCTTGGGTCGTTAAAACCAACATTAGGGATTACCTGTATGGTTGCGCACAGCCACAACAGCCCGTCTCCGAATACCATATTTTTGAATTTGATGACAACGATTTCGCAAGAATAGCCCATCATGCCGGTTTTTCGGTAGTTTCCAGCGCCACACTGAGGAATTACAACGTAGGGCTCGATCCCATAACTAAACTTTGTGTAATGAAACATTTCGCCCTCGATTATTTCCCCGCAGTCCAAGCTTACGTACTAAGGAAAAAGATATGAAACCAAAACTAAAAAAATCAATTAAAGCGATCGCTCGCTTGTCAAATCTGGAAAACAGACAATCATTTCTGAGGCTCGACAAGAATGAGTGCCTTGACAAAAAAATTTCATCTTATATTTCAAGGTCATTCATGACAAACCTGAAAGAAACTCCAATCTCAATGTACCCAGAGGTCGGGGAATTAAAGAAAAAAATCGCTGACTATACTAATCTTGTCCCAGAACAGGTCATTCTTGGTGATGGATCTGATGCCTTGATCCGTCAGGTCTTTACAGTGTTTGCAAGACCCAGATCCACGATTGTCCTACCTATTCCAACTTACGCCATGTACGAAATTTACACTAAGCTGTTCGACTGTAAGCTTAGGCCGATAGCATGTGAAGACGACTTCTCCCACAATCCGGCTAAAATTATCAAAGCTCTTTCCCCTGAAGTTTCAATTGTCGCAATAGCCAATCCGAACAGTCCAACGGGCAGGGAAATAAAAAGGAGCTACCTGATCGATATACTTAAATGTTGCGAACAACTTGGCATTCTCCTTCTAATAGATGAGGCATATTATTATTTTTCTAAAACAACGTTATTGCCAGAAATTAACCAATCAGAAAATCTTGCGGTAATACGAACCTTTTCCAAGGCATTCGGACTTGCCGGATGCAGAATTGGTTTTCTTGCAGCCAACCAAGCTTTAGTTGCTAATATTCAAAAGGCTCGACCAATGTATGAATTAAACGCTCTTAGTGCAGTCGCCGCATCAACAGCTCTTGACAATAAAGTTCTTGCCAAAGAATATGCATCAACGGTCAATATGGCAAAGTCATTTTTGAGAGAAAAACTTAAACCATTAGGATGGAAAGTATTCCCGTCCAACACCAACTTTGTAAATATCAGGCTGCCAAAACACATCGACGCCGGCAAATTTGAAGATTTCGCAAGAGAAAAAGGCATTTTACTTAAGGGAAGATTGGGAAAAGAGGCATTTAAAA
Source organism: uncultured Lentisphaera sp. (assembly GCA_964638335.1). Classification (GTDB taxonomy): domain Bacteria; phylum Verrucomicrobiota; class Lentisphaeria; order Victivallales; family GWF2-50-93; genus DYMC01. The sequence continues at coordinate 2,917 of CAZXAC010000157.1, forward strand.
ATTGCATCAGAATAACTGTGGGACCAATTGATATTATGAAACCTCTTGTTTCACTGGTCAATATTTTCTCGGAGGAAAATGCATGAGAATATCGCGCAAAGATCCATTTAAAGTACTTTTTATCTATCCCAATACGATGATGGCAACGCTTTTACCTATCCACGTATCAGTTTTATCGGCTTGCCTTAAAAAAGTCGGGATTGACGTCAGATTGTTTGATACGACTTACTATCCCACCGAGAAAATCAATTTTGAACAGAAAAAAGTCCAATTGCTTCAGCTAAAACCATACGATCTTAACTCCGCAGGCATTCTCTTTAAAACGACAGATATGCATGACGACCTTTCGTCCATTATACACAATTATAATCCAGATCTAGTGGCAATTACCATAGTGGAGGACACGTACACTTTAGCCAACTCGTTACTGGAGACTGTAAAATCAAATTCTAATGTACCAGTTATAGCAGGAGGCGTTTTTGCCTATGCATGCGCTGAAACATTGATCCAAAATCCAAATATTGACATAGTTTGCGTAGGAGAAGGAGAGGAGGCTCTTGTGGAACTCTGCGACAAGATGTCCAGACAAGAGGATTTTTCAAATGTTCATAATCTTTGGATTAAAAAGGATGGGGGAATTATTCGGAATCCGATGCGCCCTCCCCTAGATATAAATACTCTGCCTTACTCGGATTTTGACATTTTCGAACCATCAAGATTGGGAAGACCCATGCACGGAAAAGTCTTCCGAATGCTACACGTGGAACTTGATCGTGGTTGCCCATTCCAATGCACATATTGCGGCGCACCTGCAATCGCAAAAAAATATCAAGTCGAATGCCATTCCAAGTACTACAGAAGAAAAGAACCGAAAAGAGTTATTACGGAAATGAAAAATTTAAAGGAAAAGTATGCGCCAGACTACATTGATTTCAACTCCGAATCTTTTCTGGTCGGAGATGTATCTTCTCTAAAAGAATTCGCCAAGGAATACAAGCGTGAAATCGGGCTACCATTTTGGTGTCAGAGCAGGCCCGAGACAGTCACCGAGGAAAAATTAAAAATTCTAAAAGACATGGGCTGTTCAGACTTGCAGTACGGCATTGAGCATGGCAACGAGGAGTTTCGCAAAAAGATGCTAAACAGAAACACCAGCAACAAGACGATGCTCGACGCCTGCCTTGCAACGGAAAAAGTAGGCATTCCATATACTGTCAACAACATAATAGGATTCCCTGATGAAACTCGAGAACTGGCGTGGGACACAATTAATTTTAACCGGCAAATAAATCCAAAAACAATGAATTGCTACTTCTTCACCCCATATCACGGGACTTGGCTTTACAATTACTGTGTGGAAAACAAACTGCTTGATCCTGAGGCAAAAACTATGCAGCTTTTGGATGGTGGAGAAATTAATTATCGATATATAACTAGAGATGAACTTAAGGGATTGCAGCGTTGCTTCAGCCTATATGCAAAGCTGGAAAAAGAATGGTTCCCAAAAATACGAATCGCAGAAAAATTTGATGATGAGGGCAACAAAATGTTTAATGATTTGGCAAAGCTTTTCAGAAAAAGATTTTACGGCGTGGACGGATGAACGACCTAGTATCTAATAAGAACCCTTTCAAAAAAGGAGAACTGGAGTATTGCAAGCTAATAGCTTCAGTTGGAAGAATCAACTCGTCAAATCTTTCTTGGTGGTCTTCTTCATTATCTTCGAAGAACTTCGGAGACTCTGATCTTTGGCAAAACATATGCCAATACATTGATACTGGGAAAATACAAGGTAAAAAGCATGGATTGTTCCACAGCATAAGGGATGCAGCGGAATGGATATACAGAACTCGTATTATTGCACCGCATAAATTAAGAATTACACACGGCAAAAAACTTTCCGCCAGAACAAAACAGATTGAATATCTATTCTTTACTCATTTCAGCCCGGAGGCATTTGACTGGTCTTCCGGAAATTACCAAGATAGATTCTGGGCTCCATTAACGGACGCGCTGGACAAGAGCGGAAAAAGATACGCCATGGTAGGCATCAACCATGGAAAGGAACGGGAAATCGCAAAGTTCCTCATAAATAGGGATTGCAATCTCCCCCCAATAATTCCGATCGAAGCATTCTTATCCCCGACAGACATAGGCCATGCTATTTTGCTCGCATACTTCAATTCTCCCAAAATCCCTCAAAGTGTTTATTTTCGCAATCATAACATTTCCGAAATATTAAAAAGACAATTCTATGATGAACTTTTTTCTGGACAGATAGTGCGGAATATTTCCATATACTTTGCCTTCCGTAAATTGCTAAAAGAGTTAAAACCAAAAAAAATCTATTGGCCTTGGGAGAATCATTCCTGGGAACATCTCCTGTGCATGGCGTGCATTATTGAATCTCCGAGCACGAAAAAAATAGGATTTCAGCACACAGCGGTACCACCATTTCTATTAAATCACTTCCCTGGCGAAGCAGAATGTGATTACGCTCCCATGCCAGATCGAATCATAACAGTCGGCAAAATCAGCAAGAATATTTTGGGAGCATTCGGACATTTTCCCAAAGATATGCTAGTAGAAGGATGCGCAATTAGACATAAATACCTGTTCGAGAGGAAGGTCAGCCTGCGCCGTAGAACGTCGGTAAAAAAGTTGGGCGTCGCGTTGAGCATATCGGCGGAAACCAGCGATGCGATGATCAAGATCTTATGCGAAGCCTTCGGCAAGCAGGACAAGGAAATATTGTTTCGTTTCCATCCATTATGCCAAAAAGAACTTGTCCCTTCTGCTGCTATCCTTTTAGATAAATTCCGGAACCTAAGCGTCTCTCCCAACGAACCGATGGATATTTTTCTAAAAAATTGTGATGTATTGGTGTACACAGATTCCACAGTAGGATTCGAGGCCATATTCTCGGGAATCCCTGTTGTTTATCTTGAAACCGATGAAGTACACAGTATGGACTCATTGTTCCAACTGGAGTCATTCAAGAGATCGGCAAAGTCATCCGAAGAACTCGTTCGTGCAATCTCAGATTTCGGAGAAATGACAGATGCCGAATATTCAAAAGAGCAGAATGATGCTCAGGAATACGCAAAATCCTACTTCAATCCAATAAGCGATGAAGGCATCGAAAAATTCCTTAATGCCTAAGATCTCCGTAATAATACCAGCCTTCAATGCCGGGCGTTTTTTAGCCAAG
>CAZXAC010000158.1:0-6081 GCA_964638335.1 uncultured Lentisphaera sp.
AGATAGTCGGAACAGGTTCATATGTCCCTTCGAGGGTTCTGGGTAATCATGATCTCGAGAAGATGGTTGAAACTACTGACGAATGGATAAGGACTAGGACTGGGATTCTAGAGAGAAGAATAGCCGCCGAATCCGAGACTGTATCTGATATGGCTTTGAAGGCGGTATCCAGGGCGCTTGAAATGGCGGGATTTTCAGCGAGAGAACTTGATCTTATAATAGTAGCCACAATAACCGGAGACAGGGTCATTCCAAGCACGGCCTGCATACTGCAAAAGAAGCTCGGAGCGGAGAACGCTGTGTGTTTTGACATTCAAGCGGCCTGCACCGGATTCATATACGCCGTTGATATAGCAAACGCAATGTTCGCCCATGGCCCGAAGTACAAGAAAGCGGCCGTTGTTGGAGTTGAAAAATTATCTTGCATAACTGATTGGCAGGATAGGAACACCTGCGTATTGTTTGGAGATGGAGCTGGTGCCGTTGTGCTCGAAAAAAGAAAAGGAAGCGGCGATATTGGCGGCATACTATCCAGCAAACTCGCTTCTAACGGGAATTATTCGGATATACTCCAAGTTCCTGCTGGCGGATCGGAAATCCCGATCACCAGAGACGTTCTTGAAAAGAGATTGAATTTCATAAGGATGGAAGGACAGGAAGTTTTCAAGCTTGCCGTAAACGAGATGGTGAAGGCCTGTAATCATGTGATTGGTGAGGTTGGCATATCCGTAAAGGACATAAGATGGCTTATACCGCACCAAGCAAACATCAGGATAATAGAGGCTGTCGGAAAGAGAGTTGGCATATCTAGGGACAAGGTTTATGTGAATCTTGACAAGTACGGAAACACTTCCGCAGCTTCGGTAGGCATAGCCTTAGATGAAATAGTCAGGAACGGGCTTGTTGAACGTGGCGACTATATACTCGCGACTGCGTTTGGTTCTGGCCTTACCTGGGGTGCCACTTTGTTGAGATGGTGAGGCGGCTTTCCGTGCCATGTTTGTTTTCGTGGCCGAATTTTTCTAAACGTTATGGAGGCGGCTTGCGAAAGGCGGTAACAATCCTTTTCTTCATGCTTCATATTCCATTGCTTCCGGCCGGGATAAGCTACAATGCCGAGAACGGTCTGATACCACGTTCGCTTAAGTCCAACATAGATATGCTTTATTCTGAGGTGGATTCTTATTTTTCAAGGACTAGGATTAACTCATTCGATATCGAGATAATTTTTTCCGACCATCTGACTCCAGGTTGGATACGGATAAGCCCCGGAGTGAAGGCTATAAGGATCTATATTTCAAATTCTCCCGAGGCGCTCTCGTTTCAATATGTCAAAATGCGCATGGTTTCGGTTATGGTGGTGAATCGTGTTTGTCCTGATTTGATACTTAAAAACGACAGGCTTCCGGATTGGATTTCGTGCGGATTTCTGTTCCGGTCCTGGGGAACGATGAAAGGTCGATATATTAAGCTTTCGAAATATCCCACGGTCAATGCTCTGTACAACTCCGGCTGGCAAATCGATTACCGTTCATTTCTCGAAAAAGGGTCCGCTCTCAACGGAAATTCTTCAGCTATTCTGATGGGCGAACTCGGAGCCATAATTTTGAAAAACGTTTCAGGCAAGGGTCAATATTTCGAATTTGTGGACAGATTGAAGGCATACCTTTCTTTGGATAAAAGCGACGGCGAATTTACTGCCGATGATTCCGCTTTGCTTAAATCAAAATGTCTTCCCAACGGAACGGAAAGGATTTTGATGCTTGGCGCATTAAACTATTTCTATCCTCTCGCTCCGGAAATCTGCAGGAGGGACATGTCGGCAATTGTATTGGATTTAATCGCCTTCCAAGAGAATCCTCAAGCTGAGCACGTGGAAATTTCCTCTAAAGTTTCCGATTCCATAAAAAAGCTTAATGATATTAAACTGCGAATACCATACCGATCCCAGTCCGGATTTGATGAATTTATGTCGGAATTGAATTGGATAAGCAGGAATGCTGAATACGATAAGTTGAAGAGGTTGGTTGAGGCTGATAGGTTGGCAAAGATATTTGATCTCGACATTGACGCATATCGAAACTTGTCTGAAGCCGAGCGTAGATATGTTCCAGTTGGGACTAGATATTCGTCGATTTTAGATTATCTTGCTGTCGTGGAACCTAGTCTTGTGAAGGAGAAGCTCGAAAGATGAGGAGATCAGTTATATCTGTCATATTGGTGACGGTTATCGTTGCCGCCGCTTCTATTTTTGTAAGTCCTATAAGGAGCTTCTTAAGGGATTTCTTTTATCCCTTTGCGATGCCGACTCAGGAGCCATCCGGGCTTTCAGAATCCGAATCTCATCTTCAAGATATTTTCTTCAGGATGGATCGTCTTGAGAAGGAGAATTCGGAGTTGCGTGAAATACTTAGGATAGGAGCTGGTAAAAAATACTCCGTCTTGGCCGCGGAAGTGATAATAAGAGATCCAAGGAATTGGAGACAGCGTTTTATTGTGAACAAGGGAGCGGATGACGGGGTCTTCCCCGGAGCGGTTGTCTTGTCGGTCAATTCAAAGGACTATGGGCACCTTAGCAAATTTTCCGTGGTAGGTAGGGTTTGCTCGGTTTCATCGCACAGCTCGGAAGTTGGAACTGTAATGGACAGGGAATTTTCGATGAGCGTGGTCATTGGTGAGGAAGGGATCCCGGCTGTTCTGATGGGAGGTGATGAACCCTATCTTGTTTATTTCGATCCTTTGCGAATAGTGAAGGGAGACTTGAAGACTTTGAGTTCACCGTTTTCCTTAAATTGTCCTCCTCATATTCCAGTTGGAACTGCTATGGTGGAAAGCGAAGCTGGCATTTTTCATGCGCCTTCCAGGATAGGATTTTCCCCGTGGGCTGAGATCTCAAATGCCAGATTTGTCATAATAATGATTCCGCAAAAATGAGATATCTTTATATTTATTTTTGTTCTGTGTTGTCTTTGGTTGCTCAGGTAAATCTAGGAGCCCGTGGGCTTGCCATACCATTTTTTGTCCCTGTGCTAGTTTTTGCTTCAATGGTATTTCCATTTTCAGTTTTTGCGGTCAGTTCCGTGATTTTATGCCTGGTATCGGATCTGCTTATGTGCGGGGGAGATTTTTCGGCGGCGGTATCGTCAATTCCGTTCATTGCCACGATGTACTTTCTAGATATATGGAGGAGAAAGAACAAACCTGACCCCTTGACGCTGTCAATATTTAGCTCCCTCCCGTCCTTTATATTTTTTGTCTTTTATTTTTTTTCAGCTGTCTTTTCCGGGTCACCGGACCTCCTATATTTTGCCTTGTCCCTGCCTTTATATTTTATTTTGAGCGTAAGTGTTTTTTCCCTTATGCTTTTTGGTGCGGATCTTCTCGATATAAAAGAACCTGAAAGGATGGTGTTTTGATGCTGAGGATAATATTGCTCTTCGTTTCCGTCACGTTCTTTTACGTCGTATTGACCGTCAGATTGTGGAACGAACAGGTTCGATATGGAGAGGAACATCGTAGTAAGATATCGAAGCAGTCGATAAGATGTATAAGGGAGCCTGGAATAAGGGGCAAGATTCTTTCCAGGGATATGAAGGTGATTGCAGGACTGAGGGAGGAGAGGGATCTATTTTTCCATCTTTCCGAGATGAGGAGGCCGGGCAAACTTTCAAAGAGTGTGGAGCATATAATGGAGGTTGCCCTTAAGATTTCCAAAATCACCGGCAGAAAAATAGATATAACCCCGGAGAAGATAAAATCCCATATCTACCACAAGCCAGCGCTACCCATGAGGGTAATAGAATCCCTGTCTGATTCGGAAGTCGGAAGGATAGCTGAAATATATCCCAGAATATCCGGGATAGAGATAGGCTTGAGGTCTCAGAGAGACTACCCAATGGGTGATTTCGCCTGTCACATCGTAGGGTACCTCGGGAAAGAAGATCCATCTCTCGCAGAGAACAGGGAGAAGTTCTTCTACTATCAGCCCGATTATGTGGGCAAGACTGGTCTTGAGAGGCTGTGTGACAGAAATATAGATCAGTTTGGAGTGAAGATAGGCGGTCTAAGAGGGGCGGAAGGCTATTCCTTCGTGAGGGTTGACACGCAAGGTTTTGTAAATGAAACCATCGAGACGGTTGTTCCCCCTGAACATGGAAAAAATCTTGTGCTCACGATCGATTCCAGAGCGCAGGAGACTGCTGAGTTCGCCATGATCGGTAGTATAGGGGCTTTTGTCCTGCTTGACTGCTCGAATGGAGATGTTTTGGCCATGGTATCATCGCCTAGTTTTAATCCCGGGATCTTTATCCCGTCCGTGAGCAAGACAGAGTTCTCGCAGATATCACAAGACCCGAGGCGTCCGTTCGTAAATAGGGCGATAAGTTCGGCATATACTCCTGGCTCAATATTCAAGCCGCTAATAGCTCTAGCTATGCTCAGGAGCGGGATTTCGCCCGAACACAAAAGCTATTGTCCGGGATATTTTCAAGTAGGAAACCAGAGGGTGAGATGCTGGAGAACCAGCGGGCACGGAGAGCTTGATATGAGAGAGGCAATCGCCCAATCGTGCAATGTGTTCTTTATGGAGGGGGCGAAGGAAATAGGTTTTGACAGGATAAAGGCGCTCGTATCTGAGGCGGGAATCGGGAAGAAAACGGGTTTTATTTTGACGGAAAGTTCTGGTGTCGCACCGTCAAGGGAATATAAGAAAAGGACGTCGGGAGAGAATTGGAATGTGTTTGACACGATCATTCTTTCCATAGGGCAGGGGACCATACTGGTCACGCCGCTGCAGGTGGCAACCTATATGTCAGCAATAGCGAACGGAGGAAAGGCTTTCTCTCCACGAATAATAAAAGCGGCGTATGATTCTTCCGGAAATCTCATAAGCGAAAACACAAAAAAAGATTTGTGCGTTGATATCAAGGTCGAACCGGAAGATTTCGAGGTGGTGAGGAACGGTATGTTTGATGTGGTGAACGCTGAAAACGGAACAGGGAAAAGGGCGGCATCAGAAAAAATAAAAGTTTTTGGAAAGACAGGCACCGCTGAAATCAAGACAAAAGATGCAAAAAGGAAAAATACTTGGATGGCGGGATTCGCTGAGAAGGACGGCGCTAGATATGCATTTGCCATAGTCGTGGAGGACGGAGTGAGCGGCGGGATGACATGCGCCCCTAAAATTAAACAGTTTTTTAATGGCTGGTTGGATTGATTTTTTTTAAAAAGTGGCTAAATATATGGATTCCCTAGTTAACGGGTTTGCTTGAGAAAGATAATAGAGGTCCGGGTAAATGCGAGTTTTGGTGACAGGTATAATAGCCGGACTTGATGATAAAAAATATCTCAACTCGGCAATGAAATATGCCAAGGACGGAAAGTCGGAGCTCCAGTATTTCAATCTGATTGATGAGATAGAAAGAACTGGCAACAAAAAACTCGACATGCTCCTCGGTACGACCAATTACTTGTTTGAGGTGATAAGGGAGAGAGAATACAGAAAGATAGGATACGAACTCGAAAAGAAAAAATGCGAAAACGCGATAATAAGGGTGCCTGCCACTGTCCAGTGGAACAGGATAAATTTTAAGCTCAAGGATCATGAGGAGATAAAAAATTACATAAGACCGGATGTCATCGTAACTCTCATTGATGCCGAATGGCTTATAAGGGAGAGATTTGAAAAAGACCCGGGTCAAAATATTTTTTTGAGAAGAATGAAAGAGCAGAAGCACACAATCAGGGACGTTTTGAGCTGGATGAACGAAGAGGTCAGTCTTGCTGAAGATTGGGCCAATTACATGGGCGTGAGGCACTACGTAATTCCCACTGGACAAGACCCAAAATCAGTTTACAAGCTTGTGGCTCATAAGGACGTACCGTCTTTTTACGCATCATATTCCATGACGCATTGCGACAAGGACGTGAGAGCGGAGATAAACGGAGTTATAAAGAAACTTTCGAAATATGGTTTGGTTTTGGACCCTCAGGCAATAGAAATAGGATTCAGTTATGACAGCGTCGAGGATAAGGAGTCTACCTACGCCTATACAGTGAACAGAGATTTGCATTGGTTTGTAG
>CAZXAC010000159.1:0-6076 GCA_964638335.1 uncultured Lentisphaera sp.
TCATGCCAAGAAGAAATGATGTCAAGAAGATTCTGATCATAGGCTCCGGACCGATTGTGATAGGTCAGGCTTGCGAATTCGACTATTCCGGGACACAAGCTTGCAAAGCTCTTCGTGGAATGGGATATGAGATTGTCCTAGTAAATTCAAATCCGGCAACGATCATGACGGATCCGGGAATGGCGGATGTAACTTACATAGAACCGTTGAACGTGGAGAGGCTTGAACAGATCATAGCAAAGGAACGTCCTGACGCCCTTCTCCCAAATCTTGGCGGGCAGACAGGACTGAACCTTTCCTCAGAACTCAACAAGGCTGGAATACTTGAAAAATTCGGTGTCAAGATAATAGGGATACAGGCTGACGCCATCGAAAGAGGCGAAGACCGGCTTGCATTCAAGGAGACCATGAAGAAGCTTGGGATAGACATGCCTAAGAGCGAGCTTGCCTATAGTGTCGAGGAGGCGGAAAAAATAGCGTCTTCACTGGGATATCCAGTTGTTATAAGGCCAGCTTACACCCTCGGTGGGACCGGCGGAGGAATGGTGTTCAATGTCGAAGAACTTAGGACAATTTGCGCGAGGTTTGGCGGCGAGTCTTATCGGACAAGTGCTTATCGAGGAATCTGTTCTCGGTTGGGAGGAACTGGAACTCGAGGTGGTGAGAGACAGCAAGAACCAGATGATAACTGTCTGTTTCATAGAGAATATTGATGCTATGGGAGTTCACACCGGAGATTCGTTTTGTTCCGCGCCGATGCTTACGATAAGCGAGGATTTGCAGAGAAAATTACAAAACTGGTCCTATAAAATAGTTGAGGCTATTCAGGTAATTGGAGGAACAAATGTCCAGTTTGCTCACGATCCAAAGACAGACAGAGTGGTGATAATAGAAATAAATCCGCGGACATCACGTTCATCCGCTTTGGCATCCAAGGCTACTGGATTCCCGATAGCCCGAGTTTCCACCCTCCTCGCGGCTGGTCTTACTTTGGATGAAATTCCTTATTGGCGATGTGGGACCCTTGATAAATATTCCCCTTACGGCGATTATGTCGTGATCAAGTTCGCGCGTTGGGCTTTTGAAAAATTCAAAGGCTCTGTTGACAAACTTGGCACGCAGATGAGAGCCGTCGGCGAAGTCATGAGCATAGGGAAAAATTACAAGGAGGCTTTTCAAAAATCGATCAGGTCTCTTGAGACCGGACGCCATGGACTTGGTTTTGCGAAAAATTTCAATTCACTCCCCTTGAAGGATCTGATGGGAATGCTCGCTGAACCAAGCAGTGAAAGGCAGTTCATAATCTATGAAGCGATTAGAAAAGGAGCCTCCGTAGATGAACTCCAAAAGCTAACTCACATAAAGAAATGGTTCCTGGAACAGATGAAGGAACTCGTGGAATTGGAGGAAGAAATAATTTCCAAGAAGGGTAAAAAACTCCCAGACAATCTGCTTATAAAAGCGAAGAAGGACGGTTTTTCAGACAAATATCTCGCTAAAATTCTGGAATTGAAAGAAAAAGATATCAGAGAACAGAGAAAAAAAATAGGGATTAACGAAGGATGGCATCCGGTCCGGGTAAGCGGAGTTGACAATGCTGCCTATTATTACTCCACATACAACGCTTCTGATGAATCTAAGTCCGATGACAAAGCAAAGGTGATGATTCTCGGAGGAGGACCAAACAGGATAGGACAAGGGATAGAATTCGACTACTGCTGTTGTCATGCCGCGTTCGCCTTGAGGGAAATGGGTTTTGGCACGATAATGGTGAATTGCAATCCGGAGACAGTATCAACCGATTATGACACTTCGGATAAGCTTTATTTCGAACCTTTGACGGTTGAAGATGTCCTTTCTATATATGAAAAAGAGAAACCCATCGGAGCGATAGTTCAATTTGGAGGCCAAACTCCGCTGAACATTGCCGCCGAGCTGAAGGATGCTGGAGTGAAGATCCTTGGCACAAGCGTCGAAACGATAGCCCTAGCCGAGGACCGCGACCTCTTCCGCAAAATGATGGATAAGCTCAAGATACCAATGCCGGAATCGGGAATGGCTTCAACTGTGGAGGAGGCCGTAGAAATAGCCGGGAAAATAGGATATCCTGTAATGGTGAGGCCTTCCTTCGTGCTTGGAGGAAGGGGCATGGAAGTTGTTTACGATGAGGGAAGCCTCCGCGCTTACGTCGGCGCCGCTGTGGATCTTTCTCCAGACCGTCCTATTTTGGTAGACAGATTCCTTCAAGACGCATTGGAAGTGGAGACGGACGCAATCTCTGACGGCAAAGAGGTGTTTATTCCGGCGATAATGGAACACATCGAGTTTGCCGGAGTCCACTCTGGGGATTCAGCATGCGTGATCCCGCCAGTATCAATTCCAGAAAAGCACAAAAAGACTATCAGCGACTATTCCAAGAAGATCGCGACCGAACTGAGAGTGTCGGGACTGATGAACATACAGTTTGCGATAGAGAACGATAAAGTTTACGTGCTCGAAGCAAATCCAAGAGCTTCAAGGACAGTTCCCCTAGTATCGAAAGTCTGCGGAATACAGATGGCGTCCGCGGCGACGAAAATAATGATGGGAAAAAAGTTGAATGAGCTCGGATTGCGCCACAAGAAGTTTTCTCATTTTGGCGTTAAAGAATCCGTATTTCCATTCAACATGTACCCTGAAGTTGATCCCCTTCTCGGTCCTGAAATGCGTTCGACTGGAGAGGTTCTGGGAATAGCTGATTCTTTCCCGATGGCTTATTTCAAAGCTGAGGAGGCCGCAAAGCCGGTACTTCCCACGGAAGGAACAGTATTGATCAGCACACCTGAGAAAACTGGCATGTTGGAGAGTATCGGAAAGGAATTTCAAAAGCTTGGATTTAAAATACTTTCAACCGGCGGCACTCACGATTTTCTCGCTTCAAAGGGAGTTAAGTCGGAGGTCATACTGAAGCTTCACGAGGGAAGACCCAACATAAATGATGCTATCGCTAACAAGCAGATAAGCCTAGTGGTAAATACGCCTATAGGCAAGAGGGGCTACACTGATGATTCATACATTAGAAAAGCGGCAATAAAACACAAGATACCCTATATAACAACACTTCCCGCGGCGCTAGCGGCGGCAAAGGGCATAGCCGCGTATAAAAAAGGAAAAGCCGGTGTCACATCATTACAGGAATATCAAAAGAATTTCAAAGAAGACCTTTAGCTCACATTAAGGAGATATGTTGATGAAAATATCGTTTCACGGTATAGAAGCCCCAGAGGGAAAGGTAAAGTACAATGATCCAATACTTCTTGACTTGGAGAAGAAATTCGCTCCAAAAAAGTTCACTCCGTATTTCGCGGAGTTCATGAAAGGAGGATTCGAGAAGTCCGATGCGATAGCGATTTTCGCAGATTCTGTTCTGGATCTCTTGATACAGGACATAGAAAAACTGGAAACACGAATAGAGAGAAGCGATAGCGCTTCCGAAAAAGAATTTATATCCAGATGCCAAAAATTTCTTGAAAATGAGAAACCTCTCTGCGACATGGAAATCTCCGGAGAGGACGAGAAGTTGATGAACATGATAATGCCCCTCAGTTGGAAGCCTACATTTTTGGTAAAAGAAAACAACCCTGACATCAACACTTTGATAAGAAACGTATTGGACAAGGCGAAGCACAGTTTTTTTTACACGGCCGGCAAACAGGAGGTCCGCTCATGGCTGATAAGGAAAGGCTCTGACATAGTAACTTGCGCAGGCAAGATACACAGCGACCTTGCAAAAGGTTTCATAAAGGCAGACATCGTGAATTTTGCAGATTTCAAAGACATGCACAATTTACAGGAAGCCCGCACAAAAGGCGTGGTGAAACTGGTTGACAGGGATTACATAATCCAAGAAGGCGACATTATAGAAATCAGATTCAACGTTTGAGAGAACATACCTTTTCGATAATGCGGTAAAATGTATTTTCAATAAGTTTACAAAAAATTATGAAATCTCTTAGAACAGCAACCTCCGACAAAAAACAAGAAAGCCCTCTTCAAATCTTCGTGCTGACCGGACAGTCGAATGCTCAAGGATGCATTGAAGACGGGGAGCCGCTAGCGCTGGAAGCGCGGGAAATGGATGACAAGATACTCTTATATTGGAGCCTGATCGGAGGTAATGGAGAGAAAGTTGTTTCCAGCTCAAAAGGGAAAATAGGCCATCTTCAGGCACAATTCTTCGATGACGGTTCTCAAAACGGTCATTGGGGAATTGAGGCATCATGCTTTAGGAAGCTTTACTCCGCCGGAATGCACGACATTTTGATCATCAAAGCTACACGTGGGGGTGGTGGAAACGACTTTTGGTTCAAGGGTTCTCCAGACCATCACATGTACGATGCCGTCGTTACAGCGGTCCGAAAGGCGCTTGGAGAACTCGATAAATCCAATCGCAAATATGAATTCAAAGGGCTCCTCTACGTCCAAGGGGAAAGCGACAACAATTCCGCATCAATCGCTGGCGAACGCGCCAAAATATTATTGGATAATTTGAAGACTGAATTTCCGAATTCGCGGAAGATGCAAATGTTCATTGGCGGTATTGCCGGCTTTGGTCCCGAAAGAGACATAACCAGGGCTAAACAAAAGGAAATCGCCGAGAAGAATTATGATATTCATTTCATAGACACTTCGGATCTCTTGCAAACTCATTTATATAAGGACAAACTACACTTCAACAATGCCGCGAAAATAATTATTGGAGAACGTTTTGCGGATGCAATTATCAAATTTATCAAATAAATGGAATTTCTAAAAATAGAGGGTCGTAATGAAACTTAAATTCGCACTTTCATTGATTTGCATTTCAATCGCCATGGCTTCCAACTGTCAGGAGGAGGCAAAAAAAAACAAAACCGGACTGGAGCCATCTATGAAAGACGTAAAATACGGTCCATATGAACGCAACGTACTCAACTTGTGGCAGGCAAAATCCGACAAGCCGACTCCCGTAATGATCAAAATACACGGGGGTGGCTGGACAACAGGAGCAAAGGACGAGGTGCTATCCCCTAAGGATGAATATCTTGCAGCTGGGATTTCAGTAGTTTCAATCAGCTATCGTTTAACCGACACCGCTATTCTGCCTGCTCCTGTTTATGATGCCGCGCGAGCGTTGCAGTTTGTAAGATATAAAGCAAAGGAATGGAATTTGGATAAGAATCGCATCGCCCTCAGCGGAGGCTCAGCGGGCGCATGTTCCAGCCTCTGGCTTGCATTGCACGACGATATGGCTGATCCAAACAATGAGGATCCTGTGCTAAGGGAATCCACAAAACCAACCTGCATCGCGGTAAGCAACGGTCAGACTTGTCTAGATCCGGAATGGATAGAGAAGAATATCGGTCCGGAAGCGAATAAGCACCGGATGATCTTCAAGTCTTTTGGTGCGAGGAGCGCGGCCGAGATGATGGGAAACAAGGATAAATATCAGAAGATGATAACGGAATTCTCTCCGATATTCCATGTGGACAAGAATGATCCGCCCATGTATTTGGATTATAGGGAGGACATATCAGTACCGGCAAAAGACCCGAATCATGGAATCCATCATGGGATATTTGGCATCAAGCTGAAGGAAGAAGCTGACAAGGTAGGAGTTGAATGCCATCTGAATATCAAGGGTTATTCTGATCCTAAATACAAAACTCCGATAGAATTTGTCAAAGACAAACTGCTTGCTCCAACGCTCCAAGAAAAACAGTAGAACCCCTTAAAAAATTTTTCGCATCTTATCGCAGTAATAGCGGACGTTGTCCCATTTCGCGTCGGGAGCTATGCGGTGGTCAGGACATGGAATGTAACCGCCAAGCGCGACCAACGATTTGAGCCTTTCTATCTCTGCATCTATAGCCGCAAAATCTTTAGAAAACACGTTCTTGTTCATCCCTCCTACGCCACGCAGTTCCTTGCCATATTTTTCACGCCATGGAGCGATGCTCGCATCCCAAGTGCCGACTTCTATCGGGAACATTGTATTTACGCCGTTGTTCAGCCAAGTAGGTATAAGCGAATCAATAAGTCCATCGCAATCAAGTGA
>CAZXAC010000160.1:0-6071 GCA_964638335.1 uncultured Lentisphaera sp.
CGGCTTACAAAACCTTGTTGAGCAATCTTATTTCCAATTGGCGCGAAAGCTGGGGACAGGGTGATTTTCCTTTCCTGATTGTTCAATTGGCCAACTATGGCAAAAATCCGAATGATCCTGTTGCAATTTCAAGAAAGTCAGAACTGATGGAAGCGCAGTATCATGTGTCAAAGGAAGTGCCTAATACCGGTCTTGCCGTTACGGTTGACATAGGCGGTGACGGTTCGGACATACATCCGAAGAACAAGAAGGATGTCGGTCTGAGACTTGCGCTTGCGGCGAGAAAAATAGCCTATGGCGAAGATATTGTCCATTCCGGTCCGAATTATGAGTCAATGCAGGAGATGGATGGAAAAATCAGGATCAAATTTTCCAATGTCGGGTCCGGTCTCGAGGCGAGGGGAGGAGACTTAAAGACATTCGCAATATCTGACGGTGCGAAGTTCGCATGGGCCAAGGCCGAAATAGAAAATCCTTCGGAAGCTGGAAAAGTTGCTGATTCGGTAATAGTGTGGAGCGAGGAGATAAACAAGCCAACTGCTGTAAGATATGCATGGTCTGACAATCCCGTTGGCTGTAACCTGTACAATAAGGAAGGACTTCCCGCGGTTCCTTTCAGGACAGACCGGCTTGAAGAAAGGAAAAAATAAGACAAAAGAAATGAATATCCAATATCCAAACGGAATATCGAATGATGAGTGAAAGAAAATTTGATTTACGGAGATATATCAGACTTGTTCTAAATAAATTGAAAAATGAGTTAGATTTCAAACATTGACATGTTTTTCGCTATCGCTATCGTAATCGTAAAATGAGTTCATTCGATTACGAATACGACCTGTCCTTCACAGATCAAGAGGCGAAGTGGGACCTGTCCACCATAGCCTAGATGGCGACGGTGGATAGCGATTACGACTACGATAATATTGTTTAGGACAAGGCAGAGGGTAACCCAAATTGATTGGAATTTTTAGAGACAGGGATGAAAAAATGAAACGTCCGAACATACTTTTCGCGTTTGCAGACGACTGGGGGCGCTACGCAAGCGCCTATCGCAGGTTTGAAAGTGAAAATTCGCTGAACAACCTGATCGAAACACCAAATTTCGACCGTGTCGCCAAGGAAGGCGTGATATTTACAAATGCCTTTGTCCAGGCACCAAGCTGTACTCCGTGCCGCAGTTCCATACTTTCCGGACAGTATTTCTGGCAGACTGGACTCGGCGCGATATTAACCGGTGCGGTATGGGACGAGAGAATACCTTCATATCCGCTCGAGCTCGAAAAGGCAGGGTATCATATCGGTTATACATACAAAGTATGGTCCCCAGGCCGTACTAAGAATGCCCCTTATGGAGCCGAACGAACCCGCTATGAGCCGGCTGGCGATAAGTTCTGGCATTTTTCCCAGAATGTCACAAAGCTTGTCCCTGAAATGGGAGTTGAAGCCGCAAAAGAAGTTATCTACGACGAAACCAGGCAGAACTTCCGAGCGTTCCTAAATGCTCGGAAAGATGGACAGCCTTTCTGTTACTGGTGGGGACCAATGAACACTCACCGTCAGTGGGAAAGAGGTTCAGGCAAGGCCCTATGGAACATTGACCCTGACACTTTGAAGGGCAGAATGCCGGCTTTCATTCCAGATACCCATGACATTCGTGAGGATTTTGCAGATTACCTCGGAGAATGCATGGCGGTTGACGGCGGACTTGGCGTTCTCATGAAGGAACTTGAAAACATTGGAGAACTTGACAATACTCTTATCGTCGTAAGCGGAGACCACGGAATTCCCGGATTCCCACGCGCAAAATGCAATCTTTACGACATCGGCTGTGAAGTCGCTCTTGCGATGCGCTGGCCCGGGCGGATAAAGCCGGGAAGAACCGTAGAGGATTTTGTCAGCCTGATGGAACTTGCTCCGACGTTCATGGAGGCCGCAGGAGAACCGATAACGAAAACCATGACCGCAAAAAGCCTGATGCCCGTCCTGGTCAGCGAAAAGAGCGGACAGATCGAATTGGAAAGGACATTTGTCATATTGGGAAGAGAGAGACATGCCGCTACCGCACGCGAGGGAAATTTGCCTTATCCGCAGAGGGCGCTCAGGACAAAAGATTTTCTTTACATCCGGAATTTTGCTCCGGACAGATGGCCTATGGGCGATCCTCTCGGTATGGATAACCTCAACGCCACGCCTCCGCCTTTCGAAAAGATTCTTTCTGCCAGCAATGGTCTGCCTTACCGGGATATGGATCCGAGTCCTACGAAGGCTTGGATGGTTCATCACAGGAGTGACGATGATGTGCGGGAATTATTTGAACTGGCTTTCGGGAAACGCCCCGCAGAAGAGCTTTATGATTTACGCAAGGATCCATATTACATGAACAATGTGGCAAATCTGCCTGAATATAAAAGCGTCCTAGAAGAATTGAGTGTTAAACTGATGAACCTGCTGAAAGAGCAGAACGATCCACGCGTCTGCGAAGCGGTCTGCCGTTTCGAGCATGCGCCATATACTAATGAGAAAAATTGAAATATGCTTTATCGCTATCGTAATCGTTGTCGTAATCGGGATATGAATTTATTCGATTACGAATACGACAGCGATTACGATAACGATGAAATTGTTTAGGACACTAATGATATTCATTATAACAATATGGAGGCAATATGAGTGATTCACGCCCAAACATCCTTCTTCTGATGACCGACCAGCAGCGTGGAGATTGTCTTGGTATTGAAGGCCACCCTGTGCTTCAGACGCCATATCTCGATGAGCTTGGAACGAGTGGATTTCATTTTACGAAAGCCTATAGCGCATGCCCGGTATGTGTGCCAGCCCGCCGCACGCTGATGACAGGCAAGAAACCTGTTTCACACGGAGTTTTGAACAATTACGGGACCCGTCTCGAGGGACCGACTCTTCCAGAAGTTCTTTCCCGAGCCGGCTATCAGACGCATTTTTCCGGAAAACTTCATCTTTGGCCATTCAGGAAATTATATGGATTCAATTCTGCGGATTACGCAAATAATCCGGATTGCCGTCGCCATGTGGCTACGGATTACACCCGCTTCCTTGAATCGAAAGGCCTTACAGGTGTATGGGATGCGGAATCGCACGGGATAAGCAATAACGGTTTTCCAGCGAGACCTTTCCAGCTCGAGGAGAGATATCATTTCAGCAACTGGGTTACGGACTGCGGAATCAATTTTATCGAACGCAGGGATCCGACTGTTCCGTTCTTTCTCAAATTGAGCTATCTTGCCCCGCACCATCCGCTTGTGCCGCCGCAAGCATACTGGGACCGTTACATGAACATGGATCTTCCCGAACCGAAAGTTGCTGACTGGGCGCGTGTTTTCGATCGTCCCCAGAGAGGTATTCCAGTAGATAATCCGGGGAGAGTCTACTTTGATCCAGCTGTTCAGAAGCAGATGCAGGCCGGTTATTATGGGAGCATAAATCATGTTGACAATCAGATCGGGCGCATATTCAACGCCATTCCAAAGAATGTAATGAAAAACACAATAGTTATATTCTTGTCAGACCATGGAGAGATGCTTGGCGACCATCAGTGGGTATGCAAATGCAACGCGTTTGAACCTTCGATCAGAATTCCATTCCTTATAAAAATGCCGGATTCGATGGGTTTGAAACAAAAAAGAAAGATTGGCGCTGTGGTGGAATTGATGGATGTAATGCCAACAGTCCTTGATGCGGTAGGATTGGATATTCCTGATAGCGTTGACGGGAAAAGTCTCATGCCCTTGTTGACTGGAGAAAAGAAATCCGTCAGAAATTATCTCCATGGGGAATGTTCCAATATAAAAACCCTTAACAGCGGGATGCAATATCTCACCGACGGTCGTAAAAAATATATTTACTATCCGGGAACAGGGGAAGAGCATTACTTCGATATTGAAAATGATCCATGTGAAATGACAAATCTCGCTGGTAAACCAGAATTTGCCAAAGAAATAAAAAATTGGAGGGAATTGCTGATGAAGGAACTTAAAGGACGTCCTGAGAAGTTTACCGATGGCAGGAAACTGAACGTATTGGGAGGGCCTACCCCGAAATGTCTTCCTGAATACATCAATCAAGTTGAAGGAGGGTCAGTAACATGAAAAGGGTTATGAAAAGATGTGGTAATTTTACGATGATAGAATTGCTTGTAGTGATTGCGATAATAGCAATATTGGCGGCATTATTGTTGCCTTCGCTAAAGCAAGCAAAGGAGGTTGCGAGGCAAATAAATTGCAAGAATAATTTGAAACAATTTGGCCTTTCAGAGCAAATGTATATCGAAGATTATGGGTATGCGCTTCCAGCTGGTGGATTTTCTGGTTACGATCCGGAGTATCTCGGGAGCCATTTATATTTATTAAGACCATATCTCCAAACTGAAAACATAATGCCGGGCTCTTTTTACGTGGGTGGTGGTTCAAGGAATGATCCGCCGTGTAAGTATCGGTGCCCCTCAGTGAGAATCGAGGACACTGTAGACGGTAATCCTTGGACCGGAGTTCAATGGGGATTCAATCAAGGCACCATAGGTTTAAATTATAAGGCGTTTACAGAAGCTACTGCGAAAAACCCGAAAGTAAGATACCCCAGCAGGTTGTCAAGATTCGGAGATACCTACGGAATTGGAGCCAATAAATTTACAATGTCCTCTCCTGGGCAGACAGCCGAATATAGACCCTGGCATTTTTACGGAGCCAATATAGTTTACTTCGACACTCATGTAGACACGAGAAAAAAGTTTTCGTTCTCACATGTCGGCATGACTCCTTTCTGGAATCCGTCCGCAACCTATACAAATTTGGCGGATTGATTTTTAATAATTCCTAGGGAGATGCATCACGAAAGCAAAGTGAAAATGAAAAGTTGCTTTTATAAATCGGGATTTTAAATTTTGGATAAATACTAATAACAGGGAGAGATGAATGAATATTTCAAGCAAGGACAGGAAGATTTTTAGAGACATTGCGCGACGTATAGCTGAGATCGCGGACGACCCTGTTATGGCGTCGCGCCGAAAGAGATGGATTGAGCACAATACTCTTCGTTCCAAGTATCCCATGATGCTGGTATTCCCCGAAGGTGGTTGGAAGGAACTAATTCGACCAGATTCGTTGCAGTGTTCTGAAAGAGATACACGCATTATGGAGACTAGGTTAAGGAGGGCAGTATATATATTCGAACATTTCCATGATGATACCGTAGTTGATAAGACATTCTTTGTTGAAAAGGTAGTAGAACAGAGCAGTTGGGGGCTTGAACCCAAGTGGATATTCAGCGAGCAGAGCGATGGTGCGCGTCATTTTGATCCCGTCATCCTTGAACCATCCGACCTGAAAAAGTTAAAATATCCGGAAGTTACCTATGACGAGAAGGCTTCAATTCAGAAGCTTTCCGAAATGCAGGATCTTTTTGGTGACATACTGACAGTAAAACTCTCCGGCATAAAGAGAATTTCCTACCATCTGATGAAGCAATATACATATCTCCGAGGACTGGAAGAGATGATGGTTGATATGTATTCCGAACCCCAGATGATTCATGACGCGATGGCGTTTTTTGAGGAGGGGCACCGCAGAATCCTCAAGCAGTATCTGGATATGAATCTTCTCGCTTTCAACAACGACAATACCTACCACAATTCCGGAGGCAACGGCTATTCCGATGAACTCCCATTGAAGGACGCGGACCCGAACCGCGTGCGCCCGAAGGACACCTGGTGCAGTGCGGAGTCCCAGGAAATGGCGCAGGTCAGCCCGGAGCATCATGCGGAATTCGTACTTCAATACGAGAAGAGGCTTCTTGAACCGTTTGGTTTGAACGGCTACGGATGCTGTGAGGATTTGACCAAGAAACTGGATCTAGTATTTACAATTCCGAACATAAGGAGGATTTCCATATCTCCTTGGGCAAATGTTGATGTATGCGCCGAAAAACTCCGTGGCAAATACATATTTTCTTGGAAGCCTAATCCGGCGCATCTGGTGGGGAACTTCAAATCTGAAGATATACGAAGCTACGTCAGGCATACCGTCGAGGTGACTAAG
>CAZXAC010000161.1:0-6035 GCA_964638335.1 uncultured Lentisphaera sp.
ATGCCTTCCCTCCAGCATCTTCAAAGCCAATTCAACCTCGTCAAGTTTCCTGAAGTCGCCAAGATGCCAACACCATCTTGAGTTGAACGCGGTCTGAACTCCTGTGTTTATGACATACACGTAAGTCTTAGCCTTAGCGGAGAATCGTGCATGGAATGAAGAGTCCACGTCCTCAACACGAATTATTCTTATGTCCTCCGGAAGCATCCGATTTAAAGCTCTAAATATCTTGTCATTGGGAATCGATGGGAAGCTTTCCGGTTCTTCGAAGTGGGCGCATTGAGCAACGGCATGAACTCCGGCATCGGTACGCCCGCTCGCCTCAAGACGAAGCGGCTTGCCCGCATAGATCCTTGATATCTTTTCTTCGATAACCTGCTGGATGGCAAGACCGTTGGGTTGTATCTGCCAACCAGCATAATTTGTTCCATCGTAGGATATTAAAAGCTTTTTCTTCATTCTCAACCTCTCAAAAGTTTCCCGCCTCTTTTTCCGGTAGGTTTCCCGGAATCCCAAGATAAAACACCGTTGACCCAAACTTTCATAACCCCGTCAGAGAGCTTATGTGGCTCCGCGAAACTCGCATTGTCTCTGAATTTGTGAGGCTCAAAGAGGACCATGTCCGCAAAATAACCCTCCTTCAGCATACCCCTCCCCTTCAGACCAAATATTGTCGCCGACATTGAAGTTATTTTCATTACGACTTCCTGAAGCGGAATACGCTCGGTTGCGATTCCAACAAATCTCGGAAATGAACCAAAACCTCTCGGATGGCTCCTGCCAAGTGCATAATCCCTGTTACGACAGCTCTCATCGCTGCCACAAGCTACAAAAGGCATGTTTATGATTCTTTTCATGTTGTCTTCAGACATTCCTCCAGACGCGGCTATCGCTGAAGGAGCATCGGATAGAAGATCTAGACATATCTCTGCCGGTTGCGCGCCTGTCTCTTTTGCGATTTCCGCAAACTTCACCCCCTGGAACTTTGAATATTTTCCCAAGGAAGTACTGACCAAACGCATCGCCTCCCAAAACGCATCATCGAGCCCAGAAAGGGATCCAAGAGCCTCATTTCTCCATACAGGATCGTTTGAGCTCGATGCTATTTTCACATCATCCATTTCTCGAAAAAGTTTGGGAAGATATGCGCTTAAGTTAGTCATGGATTCAGTATAAGGATATCTGTCTGCGCTTATCTTGAGATCAGTTTTGCTATTTTCAGAAATCAATTTGAGGACTTCATCAAGTTTTTTCCAGTTTGATCTGCCGGCAGTCTTAAGATGGCTTATATGCAGGCGTGGACTATTCGAGCCGGCGGCAAGTCCTATAGCCTCAGTTATCGCCTCGAGGATCATATCACCTTCACTTCTGAGATGAGTGGCATAGACTTTCGCGAATTTCGCGGAAACCCCTAACAATTCCAAGATTTCTCGACTAGATGAGAATATGCCCGGCACGTAGAGAAGACCGGTAGAGAATCCTATCGCGCCGTTTTTAAGTTCTTTGTGCAAAATCTTTTTCATTTCCGCAATTTCATCATCAGAAATTTCTTTTTTATCATATCCGCACACTGAAGCTTGCAACGTGTTATGCCCGCATAGTGATGCTATGTTGATAGCCGGATTGACGGCATTCAATCTTGATTCGTAGCCAACGATATCAGTCCAATCCAAACTCAGATTGTATTTGCGGTACATTTCGTTCAAGTGTTCTTTGTTGTACCTGCTTATCGGAAATACGGAAAGTCCGCAATTGCCGCAGATTTCGGTAGTGACGCCTTGAGATATTTTTCCTTCAGCTTCTGGTGCGGCGATTATGCTTACATCTGAATGTCCATGGGTATCTATGAATCCCGGAGCAAGTATCATTCCATCGGCATCGTAGATTTTTACAGATTTTGAAACGGGCAGCGTGATATTTTGCGAAATTCGCAAAATTACTCCATCCTTCACATAAAGATCGGAATGGAACGGTTCCAATCCACTACCGTTCACAAGACAGGCATTTTTAACCACAAACTCTCTATTCATAACTATAAAAACCTTTTTATCATTTCTGCAATTGATAAACCTCAAAAAATCTGTCTGAGCCTTCAGTCAATGCTATCTTCGATACAAGCTTGACTCCAGATGGAAGCTCTTCGTCATTTACAACTACGTAGGGACTAAAATTTTCGTCGATCATTATTTTAGAATTCATTCTTAATATAATTCCCGGAGGGATCATCGCAGCCGGATTAACGTCGTATAAGATATCTTCAGGCATTCCCTTTTTTTGATAATGCGCAGGATCTATCTTGGCAAAAAATAGGAAATGAGAATACCAAAACGGTTTCAACTGCTTGTTTAGGGGTCTGGGAAAAAGAGATGACGACACATAGACCACATCTCGCTCTCGTCTATTTTTGAAGGCTGTTTCGATTGTCTGTATTAGCGGAGCTTCAAATGCAGATCTTGACCTAGCGGGATATTTATAGAAATAGTCATTTAGATAAAGACCCGATTCTAAAATCAGCACAACTAGCACAGTTATCGGAATGAATCTAAAACCGGAACGATTACGCGATAAAATAAAAATCCACCTTAAACCAATCGCAGAAGCTATGCAGAAGAATGGCACACCATTCAGACATCTGGTACTATGCATTCTGTCCATCGTAAGCGATGCGGCTAGTGGATAAAGAGCGATCGAAAAAATTATGAAACGATAAAACGGACGTCGCCAATGTTTGAGCATATGAAAAATTCCAATTACGACAAGTGGAGCCATTATAAAATAAAGTTGGCCGGAGTAACCTGAGTTATGTCGAAGATCTGCATCACCTTTCATAAACAGAAACGAAGCTCCGAAATAATCAAAATACCTCTCAAAAAACCTAAACAATATCTCAGTAATACCGCAAGCATCTCCCCATATACTGAATGTGGAAAAGCGTTTTGTCATGCTTTCCGGCACTCGCCAAACATATGTTGCCATTGGCAACAAAGCCACAAACATCGTAAGACAAAAAAGGATAGCGGCCTTCAATCGTTTCAAGATAAGAAAATTGAATGACATGACGAATGCGAAAAGAATCACCGCAGACATAGGCCTACCTATCTGATGGGAATACATCGTAAAAGCCCAAGACATACCGGCTAAAACAGAGTATTTAAGCTCTCTTGTGCTGAGCGCCAAGTTTAGGAAATATATTCCGGATATTATGCCGAGCAACATAGGCATATAACCGCCCATACCGCTTCTTGAAAGCACAAAAGTCCAAGGAATAATCACAAATATTAATGAGCAGAAAAGAGCGCAACTGAAACTACGCGTTATTCTCTTGGCGCAGAAGAACAACATCAAGGCGGCGAGAATTTTGAAAATCAGCGCGGGCAATCTAGTTGTCCATTTTTCAAGTCCGAATATCTTTATCAAAGGCACAAGGGAATATACATAAACAGGATCCTGAAAATTATCAAAACACCTGAAGAATACTGGATACTTATTGCCATATTCGTCGGCTCCGGTTTCGGATATGGAATAAGCGTTATATCCTACTGAAGCTTCATCGTAAAAAAATCCGTTCGGAACTTCCGGGAATCTGTAGAAACTCAAAGACAGAGCCAGCAAGAGGGCCAAAAAAGCCAAGAATATGAAACATAAATTCCTTTTGTCTTCCACAGTCCACCTTTACCGCACATTACATAATAAAAACTTTGAATTCAGCTTCAAGGTCGTCACAGCGGTTTCCGTCCTACTGTTATCAAGAATGCCCTGTGTCTCCTCATGAATTTTGGACGAAATATCGTATCGTCAAGGAAATTATAAACTGGTAGTATTGGCCGTAGAAATGAGCTTGCTATTACCCGATAGTGCAGACCTGAAAGATATTCGATGTTAACATTGAAACCGGAGTCTGAAAAAACCTTCTTGATTTCTTTCTCTCCCACAGGGGATTCATTCACGCTTACGCCTTTACTGCTATGCAAAGGTGAACTTTTATCTCTGTATATCCACATAAACGGGTTGAGTTTGTTGGGGTCGAAAGCGACAAATGCCCCTCCCGGCTTTAAAACTCTGAAAGCTTCTGATGCGCAGAGGGATTTCTCCGGAAGATGGTGCGGCATTCCGCTGAAGAGTATCAAATCCAGAGATGATGACGCTATCGGAAGCAGATCCACATCTCCGTTTATGAAATCCATGTCATTGAATCTTTTTTTTCCCGACATTATGATTTTGCAACTTAAATCCAATCCCACGGTTTTAAATCCCTTATCTCTTAGGATGGAAGTGAAGACCCCCGAGCCGCATCCGCAATCTGCCACCAGCATACCTTTGTCAAGTTTCTTGAATGTTCCCAAAACCCTGAGACACTCGTCGATCAAACGATTTTTACTTTCCATATCAAAGACATCATACCCATCCCCGGAATACTGGTCAAAGAATCTTATTTCGGCTTTTTTATCCTGTATCTTTCCAAATCTAATTGTCATGACAATATCTTATCCTTTAGTATGGAGACAGCGGCGGAAAAATTCAGTCTCATCCTGTTAAAAGTTTTAAGTCTTGCGATTTCCTTTAATATCTTTCCGGGTCTCATGTAAAAACTCCTATATGCCTCTTTCTGAAGCATAGTCAATTCGCTCTGCGACAGGTCATTCAGCCTGTGCACCGGCCCAGTATGTATGCCGTAATGGACATAGTCCTCGTCAATTATCAAGCCTAATTTCTTGAGTTTCTCCGCGACTTCGCTTTTGGGATAAGGTTTCAATACGTGAAATTTGGCTATATCTGGATCTAACTCTATCGCAAAATTTATGGTCTTCCTGATAGTTTCCAAGTTTTCACCGGGAAGTCCCAAAAGAAAAAATCCCCACGTCTCCAGTCCAACTTCCTTCGCGACGGCAAATGCTTTTGAGATCTGCTCTATGGCGATTCCTTTCCGGATACTATCGAGTATAGTTTGATCGCCGGACTCAACTCCGATGGCAATACTGTACGTCCCCATCTCCTTCATGGCTGACAATATGTCCTTGCGTATAAAGTCGGCTCTGACGCCATTTGGAAAAGCAAAAAGACATTTTATCTTCCTCTTTTTTATTTCGTCACTGATCTCAAAAACCCTTTTAGGATTGGTTATGAAATTGTCATCCCAAATATGTATTTCAGCCGCGGAGTCATTATTGACCAACTGTTCAATTTCATCTACTACGTTTTTCGCGCTTCGACAACGAAATCTCTTCCCGTGAACAAATTTGGCGGTGCAGAAACTGCAATCACCAGGACATCCTCTGCTCGTTATTATAGGAAAAGCCGGAGTTTTCAGAGCGTCCGGATACCTGTACCTTTTATTTCTCAGAAGTTTTCTTGTTGGGAAGGGAAGTTCATCAAGATCATCGTTGATAGGTCTGTCAGGATTTTCAAATATCTTCCCTTCAGCCGAATATAAAATTCCTTTGACCGAAGAGAGCGCTCCGCCAGAACCAATGCATTTTACAAGTTCCGACATTGTTATCTCGCCCTCCCCTTTGACAACGAAATCAAAGAAGCCGTCCCGCATCGTCTCCAAAGGCATCAGAGTCGGGTGAATGCCACCAGCGACTCTTTTTGCGGCAGAATTATTTCTCACAGCCTCCGCTATTTTGATGGCATTGGCATATGTCGGGGTTGTAGAAGTTATTCCCACCATATCTGGAGCCATATCCGTGAGAAAAGCCGCAAAGGACTGAAGAGTCATAGCTTCAGCATCAAAATCCAAAATTGTGACATCATGCCCATCTCTTTCTAGTACTGATGCAACGTAAAGCAGACCTAGGTGAGGATGTTCCGGAGGTGTTATTTTTCCGTATATTTCTGATTGAGAGGGAGCTACGAGCAGTATTTTCATTCAAGCAATCTTTTCATTTTTTTAGGTTCATTTGCAAAAAAAACATTTTTTGGCTCACCAAATCTACCATCATTAATCTGATTTGCGAACTCATACTGAGTTGCGTTCAAGGAGATAGTAAACCCCGCTAGGCGGGGTAAAGATTGCGAAATATTCAGATGCAGAA
>CAZXAC010000162.1:0-5958 GCA_964638335.1 uncultured Lentisphaera sp.
CGGTGGTTGCGGGTATCATAGGATTACTTTTTAAATAGATTGCTTTGACTTTAAATGGCTACTTGCTATAGTTAAATTCTGTCATATTATCTTAGACCTATCTCCTTTCCAGGAATATATGTATGAAACTAGAGATGCATTATGAGTAGAGCCTTTTATTCTGATACCATATCAAATTTCTTAACTCAATCCGAAAAACATATTTTAGGGATATTAACTTCTCGCAATACCTTTTCGTTGGAACAGTCTCAAAGGGATGCCTGGATAGAAGAAATATCTATTCTAAAAACAGCTCTTCGCCCATATCAAGGGGCTATATACTTCGAATATTCAATACCCAGAATGGGACAACGAGTTGACGTTATTTTGCTGATAAATGCAGTAGTTTTTACCCTTGAGTTCAAGGTTGGGAGCAAGGAATTTTCAGGATTTGCCTCCGATCAAGTTTGGGACTATGCCTTAGACTTGAAAAATTTTCACGAAACCAGCCATGATCTCTATATAGTCCCTATTCTGATTGCGACGAAAGCAAAGAAAAATTTAGGCCATGAACTTATTTTTACTCCACATAACGACAAGCTTTTCTATCCAGTTAAGACAAATCCCGAAAATCTTCATAATATAATTGAAAATGCCTTGCGATTTTCTGAAGGGAAACGGATAGACAAGGAAACATGGGAATCAGGGCGTTATCATCCGACACCAACAATTATCGAAGCAGCAATGACACTATATAATGGTCACTCAGTTGCAAATATTTCCAGGAGTGATGCCAGCGCTAAGAACCTAAAAGAAACCTCAGAAGCTATATCTAAAATAATTGAGGACTCAAGAAAGAACTCAAAGAAATCGATTTGTTTTGTTACAGGGGTACCAGGTTCCGGGAAAACATTGGTTGGATTAAATATCGCAACAAAACATATCGATAAAAACAACGATTTATATAGTGTGTTTTTGTCCGGGAATGGTCCTCTGGTAAAGATATTATGCGAAGCATTGGCAAGAGATAAAGTAATTCGTTCTTTTAAAAAAGGACAGAAGATAAAAAAGGGAGAAGCAAAATCCGAAATAAAAATGTTCATTCAAAATGTACATCACTTTCGTGATGACTGTCTGGTTGACATGAACGCTCCACCAATCGAACACGTTGCGTTATTCGATGAAGCTCAAAGGGCATGGGATGAAAAACAAACTTCTGATTTCATGAAAAGGAAGAAAAATAGATCTGGTTTTTCAATGTCAGAGCCTGAATTTCTAATATCTTGCCTTGACCGTCACAAAGATTGGGCAGTTGTCGTATGTCTCGTTGGTGGCGGTCAGGAAATAAACACAGGAGAAGCTGGTATATCCGAGTGGGTCGAATCATTAAAAAGATCCCATAAAAATTGGGATGTATATATCTCTCCAGAATTAAACGAGAGCGAATATATGGCTTCTGGAGCTATTGCAAAATTACCCAAATCGCAGTGTGTAAAATATGATAAGAATCTACACTTGTCAGTTTCCATGCGCTCATTTAGGGCGGAAAACGTTTCCTTATTTGTTAAACAACTGCTTGATATCCAACTGGATCAGGCAGGGGCGACGTTGAAGAAAATACAAAAATATCCTATTGTGGTTTCGAGATGCTTTACAAAAGCAAAAGCATGGTTGAAGAGCCAAGCACGAGGTTCAGAGAGGTATGGCCTTGTTGTATCCTCTCAAGCAGAAAGATTGAAACCATATGCTATAGATGTAAAATCACCATTGGATCCAGTACATTGGTTTTTAAATCATAAAGATGATGTTCGATCTTCATATTACTTAGAGGCTGCCGCATCAGAATTTGATGTGCAAGGATTGGAGTTAGACTGGGCATGTGTGGCCTGGGATGCAGATTTCAGATTCTCAAAGGAAGGATGGATGAACTATGAATTTAGGGGGCATCGCTGGAATAAAATCCGAAAGGACGAACGCAAAAAATATCAAAAAAATGCCTATCGGGTATTACTCACGAGAGCACGACAAGGAATGGTCATTGTTGTCCCAGAAGGAGATCTTCAAGATCCAACACGTGCTCCTGAATTCTATGATTCTACTTTTAACTATTTGAAGGAAATAGGCATTCCTATCATTCAATAAAGGATAATACCATGTTTCACACTATTGTTATTTGTTCTATTGTCGGTGCGCTAATTGTCGGGTTTGCATTAATTGTTGCGGTTAAAAAAAGGAAAGAAAACCAAAGCCTTCCATATTGCAGGAACGCATTGATGAGCCAGGCAGAGAAAAACTTTTTCAAAGTGCTTTTACAAACTGTCGGAGATGGGTTCCTCATTACCTTCAAGGTCCGTTTGGCAGACATTATTTCTGTCAGGCCTGGCACCAACGAAAAACAACTTTATCAAAATAAAATCAATAGTAAGCATGTAGACTTCCTTATATGCGATAAAAACGACTTGTCTGCGAAATTCGCAGTTGAACTCGACGATAGTTCACATAATGCACCATCACGAGTCACAAGGGACGACTTTGTTAATGAGGTCTTCAATGCGGCTGGAATACCGCTTTTTAGATTCACTGTAAAAAGGGAATACTCGACAGAAGATGTCAGACAGAAGATCACTGAAGCCATGAGTCCCCCAGTCGAAGTTAATGAAGAACAGATGCCTCAAACTCCAAAAGAGCCTATATGCAACAAGTGTGGAGCATCCATGATTTTGCGAACTGCGCAGAAAGGTGAAAACGCTGGTCAAAAGTTCTGGGGATGTTCAAATTATCCAAAATGCCGGAATGTTGTAAAAGTTTAGACCCTTACGAAAAATTGTTAGGCTAATATCTGTTTCATCAATCTCTTCCATTTGGCAGTCATTTCTTTTATTCGCGATGATGTTCTATTGCGGGTATGTTCGGTGAGAGATTAAAGCTGATAGGCAAGAGGCAACAGGCATTGGGCAACAGTTATTAGGTGTTAGCTATTAGGTCTTAAGTTTTTCATCCACTCATCCACCCATTGACCCTTCAACCCATCAACAGTTCAACGTCATTCAACGCCTCAACTTGAAATTCGTATTTAGGAATATATTATAAATTGCGTTAACGCATTATCGCAAAATAAGAATTTTCTTAAATTGAAAAGCAAAATAATGGTATGAAACGAAGTTTTATAGGCGAATATATTTTGGATTCAACTGTTGGCGAAACTGTCAGGGCCTTTGTTCCTAGTCCGTTGCCGCCGGAACCGCCCTTGGATGTCCATGGTTCCTTGCAGGATTTGATTGGTCAGGCGCACATGGAGCTCGGGCGCTTGGACGGGATGGCTTCGGTTTTGCCTGATACTTCGTTGTTCATTTACATGTATGTTCGGAAGGAGGCACTCCTTTCATCGCAGATTGAAGGAACTCAGTCCTCATTGTCGGATCTTCTTCTTTTTGAATTGGATGCCATGCCTGGAGTTCCGATGGATGATGTGAGAGAAGTTTCCAGTTATGTGTCGGCAATGGAGCATGGCCTGCGCCGCCTCAAGGAAGGATTTCCGCTACGCAACCGGCTGCTCTGCGAGATTCACGGAAAAATGTTGTCCAAGGGGCGTGGTTCAGACAAAAGTCCCGGCGAGTTTCGGAAAAGCCAGAATTGGATCGGGGGGACGCGTCCCGGCAATGCAGGATTTGTTCCACCTCCGCCGGAGAGAATGGGCGAGTGTCTGAGCGCATTTGAAAAATTTCTGAACAACGAGCCTAGACGCACACCAACTCTCATCAAAGCGGCTCTAGCCCATGTGCAGTTCGAGTCCATACATCCGTTCCTGGACGGCAACGGACGTCTTGGTCGACTTCTTATCACGCTTCTTTTCTGCCATGAGAAATTTCTCAACAAACCGCTTCTTTATCTCAGTCTCTATTTCAAGCAGAATAGGCAGGAATACTACAACCAGCTGCAAAAGGTGCGCACAGATGGGGACTGGGAGTCATGGGTTGCTTTTTTTTCGGAGGCGGTCAAGGTTTCCGCATCCCAGGGCGTTTCGACAGCCAAGAAGCTGACAGAAATCATCCGGGCGGACAGAAACCAGATGAATGATTTGAATAGACTTGGCGGGTCGGCTTTGCGGGTGCTGAATGTCCTTGCGCGGACACCGATAATTACCGTTTCGGAGGCAAGCCGTAAAAGCGGCATAGTTGAAAGTTCGGTGTCCAATGTTCTGAAAGCAATGTGTGAAATGGGAATAGTCAAGGAGCTGACCGGACAGAAGCGCAACCGGATCTTCAGCTATCATCGTTACCTCAAGATCTTGTCAGATGGAACAGAGCCAATAAAATAGTAAACGACTCAGCGAATCGACATCTCAGCTTGAAATTCATTCTGTGGAATGCATTTTAGATTGCGTTAGGCGTTATCGCAAAATAAGAAAATCCTTAAATGGAGATGCAAATTATGGCAGCAAAGAAGACGAAATCGCCATTGCAAGTGAAAGTTCAGAATGCCCTTCAGACCACCTGGTTGCTCAAGGGTCATCTCAAGAATGCGCAAATCGCATACATCCGCGTCGGTGTCGGGCTGGCAAAGGTCCGCGACGAGAAGCTATACGAAGTTCTGAAGCACCCCGACATTGAGGACTACGCGGCAAAACGCCTCAATCTCGGCCGTGCATCCCTCTACCGCTACCTGCAGGTCCACGACTGGATCGCGCAGTACCACAAGGAATGGCTCCTGCCCAAGCCCCAGGGATTCATCCCGGATCTCGCCGATGTCGCCGACCTAATCTGGATAGAGAAGGAGCTTGCCAAGAAGAGCCTGAAAAATGAGAAGAAGGCCACACTCGAAACGCTCAGGGAAAAGGCCCTGAGTGGCGAACTTCGCAAGGGAGACCTTGGCCGTGTCAGAAAGAGCGGACGACAGACTGCAGACGACAGCCTGAGGGCATTTTTATCCAAACTCCGAGCACTACGCAGAAATGCTGCCCAGATCAAGTCCATGCCGCCAAAGGTTGTTTCAGACATGGATTCCGCGATCGAAACACTTGAGAATGCCTTGGCAACTCAGGAGCTGGCAATGGTTTTTGATGTTCCGAAAAGAATTATGTCGCGGAAATTTTTAGTAGCAAATGTTTAATCATTAATTATTTATGATAAAGTCTACCCGGGTAGACTGCTAGCTCGCCTGCCCGCTTATTGCATTTCTTTGGTGAAATATTCAGTCCAGGCGGGTAAGACCTACATAGGGAGTTTGCCGCGGGTTGGAAAACCCGCCCGCCAGAGGACGGGCAAGCGCTCCTTTGAGGAGAACAGCACGGCAAGTCGGCGGGTTTCCCACTTCGCCCTTTGGGCTACGAGGGACAGGTCCCGCACAGTTGTGGCCATTCTCCGTTCCGAGGCCTTTCCGCAATCTGAGGTCACTTCTTCCTCCCCTTCTTCGGCTTTGGCGGTGGTGACAGTTGCTTGATGGCCTTCTCGAACTCGCCGCCCGTGGCATCGGCCTGCCGTATGCGCTTGAGATTGAACTTGTCGTATTCAGACTCGGCCAGTTCCCTAGCCATCTCGTGCGAGATCCTACCGGCGTGTGTCAGTATGCTACGGTCATTGATAGTTAGGAAACCGTGGAGCTTGCTTATCCAGTCGCGCATGTGCATCGGTATTCGGCGCATTGCCTGGCTTTCTGCGAAGACGAGATATTGCTCGACGAGGTTGTTCAGTGCGGCCAGCTCCGGCTCGCTAAGGTAGTTTTTGGCTATGGTGACATCCTCCTTGCGCACTTTCGCGCCACGCCAGTTGGTCAGCCCCATGTTGGGCTTTGTGCTGTCGGCCCGGGATTGTATGATTTCCGCAGCCGTCTGACCAGTGATGGCCCAGTGCATCTTGTTCTGGACTGTCTGGAAGAAATCTATGCTATCAGGGCTGGTGGGGTCGTAGTCTATGCTGGTGGCGTAGATGTCGGTGATCTTCTGGTAGAAGCGGCGCTCGGAAGTGCGGATGTCCTGTATTC
>CAZXAC010000163.1:0-5948 GCA_964638335.1 uncultured Lentisphaera sp.
CATTAAACGACCTTCCTGTTCGATGCGTTTGTGCAGCCTTGTGCCAGGCAGGGCCTGCAAGATTCCAACCATCGCGGTTGTTATCCCGCTTTTCTGTATGAAGTCGATTTGCCTTTGGAATATGTTTTCGCCGTCGTTATCGAATCCAACAATAAAGCCGCCTTGAACCTGTAGTCCATGTCTTTGCATTCTTTTTATGTCCTCAATAAGGTTCCTGTTTCTGTTCTGCCCCTTATTGCACTCAGTCAGGCTTGCTTCATCAGGCGTTTCTATTCCTATGAATACAGCGTCAAAGCCTGCGAGAGCCATCATTTCCATAAGTTCTTTGTCATCGGCAAGGTTTATTGAAACCTCTGTGAGGAAAGTGATGCCCTTTTTCCCTTTTTGCCATTTTATCAATTCCGGCAGTAGGTCGTTCTTCAATATGGCCTTGTTGCCTATGAAATTATCATCCACGAAGAAAACGCCGGCACGCCAGCCTCTTTCGTAGAGGGCATCGAGTTCAGCAATGACCTGAGCTGAGGATTTAACTCTGCATTTATGACCAAAAAGGGCCGTGACGTTGCAAAATTCGCAATTGAAGGGGCATCCTCTGGAATACTGAAGACTCATAGTGACGTATTTGTGCATGTCTGCCAGATCCCACATGGGAACAGGAGTTGTGGCGATATCGGGGAAAGAAGATGAAGAATAAGTTCTCTTCGCCGTGCCTTCCGCGAGATCCTTCAGGAATGGAGGAAGAGTGCATTCTGCCTCGTTAAGTACGAAATGGTCCACTTCAGGGAAACTTTCCTGTTCGTTCATGAACAGAGGACCGCCAGCTACGATCTTCAGCCCCGCTTTTTTGCAGAGTTCCACCGCCTTTCGGGCTGAATTCTTTTGAACTATCATTCCGCTTATGAAGGCATAGTCAGCCCATTTCAGGTCTGCTTCCGAGAGCTTAGACACATTCATGTCAACTAGTCGTTTCTTCCAATCCGATGGCAACATTGCTGCGACGGTAAGCAGTCCAAGCGGCGGCAATGCCGCCTTTTTCATTACAAACTTAAGGGCATGCTTGAAGCTCCAAAAAGTATCTGGGAACTCTGGATATATTAGCAGAACGTTCATTTTACTGGACTCCTCGATTCCTATTCGGAATCTGATTTAGGCGCGAGTCGGAATGGAGAATTGCTTGCAGTCTTTTAAGCTGTTTTCGGTAGATGAGGTGGTTTTGCGTCCTTCCATCAATTCGCCGTGCAAGATTCTGTACCGGCCTTTCTTCTTGTTTCCGTTTAATCTTTCGTGCAGACAAGATACATTTTCAAAACAAAAAGTCAAGGCTCTATTGTCTGCCAGCAAACTGTTTGTCAACGCAAATCAGACAATCTGAATATTCTTTATTGCGCAGAAGTCTTGCAATATTTCCCTGTTATCCCCATAAGATATGATATAATGTTGGGACATGACCTTCTGTATGAAGTCTTGTACTGGAAAGTCGAATATTATTTCAAGGCTTGGAAGTTGCGGAGCGGGAGGAGCCCATCCTGCCTCTTCCCATTTTATCGGAGTTCTAGCATTCCCCACTACGACATGCATTTTATACTCTCCTCCGGAGCAGATGAGCCGTGACATGGTGATTTTGCCTGTCTTAAGCTTTGACACATTCAGCAGGCCTTCGCCGAAGTCTCCAAAGGCGTTTGGCATTATGGTCACATCGCCATCAACGATTTCTGAAGGGACATAATCCGGGACTCCCATAAGAGCTCCGTTTTCGAGGAATTCATAAAATTCCAAATATGCCGCGCACTGACCGGTAAGATGTTTTACAATTAATTGCGCAGCGGATCCGAGGCTGTCATTTTCGGGGACCGAACATATATCCATCTCGTCGTGCAGGAGCGTCATGGCGCCAGCAGGTGCGAACTTCATCAATTTCTTTACGCCATCAACATCGCTGTATGAAAATCCCTGATACGCGCGTTCAGTTATTTTTGCCTTGAATGCGAGAAAAAGGCGCACCGAATTTTCTATTGTTCCCGGTTTTGCTTCTTTGACAAATCTCCAGCGTTTCTTTAGTGAATCCGCGATTTTCGAGACTCTCCTTTCGTTTGATTTTTCTATCGTCTGAAATATTTCGAGAAGGTCGAAATGCTCCACCTCCGGTCCTATTTTTGATTTAAGCGAAGAAGCGTCATATAAGGTTCCGTAAAGGCGCATATCCCTGTATCCTGCCATGCCTATCTTTGATGTCTTGAGCATTTCCGCCGCTCTTGCTGCTTTAGCGAAAGACAATATTGAATCAATATTTGGAGCCTTCCCTCGATAATTTACCACATATTTGAACTTGTAACCCATATCCTCCATTGGTTTGCGGACGGCGGTGGTTCCTGCTTGGTCGGCTGTGGTGATGAAACGTTTTCCCTCGAACCATCCGCTGAGACCCCAGAGCAACATGGGTTTATGTTTGAAAGGTTCTATCACTCGTATGATAGCCCACGATGGAATCCATCCGGCTATGCAAACCACGAGCAGGTCAATATCCCCGCCAGCCTTCAATTCCTTTACCGCACGAGCCGCGTTAATGCCGTCAGGATCATCAGAAACGGGGGCGGTTTTCACGAGCTGAATTCCATTTTGTTCGAGGAGTTTAGCAGCTTCCGCGCAACGTCCATTTATGAATTCTTTCGGGGTGTTGACTTCTCCGAATCCGACGAAACCGGCCCTGACTTTTCTGAATTTTGTCATATATATCTCCTGATGATTTTGATATTTTATCATTCAAATAATTTTTTGTTGAGTCCTGTGTATTTAGAGAACGCATTGTCATAAATTTCCGCTTTTGAGGGATCTGGAATTACGGTTGAAGCGGGATGCACCATTGACTCTACAGCTTCGGCAAGGTTTTTAAAAATCCCAGCTCCAAGCGCTGAAAGCATCGCTGTTCCGAGGCTGGTGGTCTCCTCGCATTTCATCGTTTTTATCGGTTTTTGCAGGAGGTCAGCTTTTATTTGAAGCCAGAACTTACTGCGTGCTCCGCCGCCAAGCGATACAATTTCGTTGCAATTTACACCTATGCTGTCCAAGAGCTCGATATTATCTCTTAGAGAAAATGCCACCGATTCAAGTATGGCGCGCACGAAATGGGCTCTTTTATGTCCGGGGCTAATTCCGAAAAATACGCCTTTCGCATCCGGATTCAATACTGGAGAGTTCATTCCGCATAAATGAGGAAGCATTATCAATCCATCGCATCCGGCCATTACAGATTCCGCCTCTTTTGAGAGAGAAGCGTAGTCTGCCCCTCCGCCAAATTCATCCCTGAACCAACGGAATATCATCCCCGCGGTGGGAATCCAAGGCATCAGAATAAAAGAGTTTGGGTGTACATGCCTATAAACGCTGACCAGCATTTTTGGATCATATGCAATATTCCTTACTGTAGCACACACTGCTAGGGCGCATCCTGTTGTCTCGGTAAGCATACCCGGCGCAATATTCCCCGCTCCCACCGCAGCAGCCACTTGGTCTATCGGGGCTACGGCTACTATTGTCTTGTCGCTAAGCCCTAGTTCATGGGAGTTAAGTTTCCCAGCGGCTTCTCCAGAATTCAAGAGGCGCGGCAAATGTGTTTCAGATATTCCGATAAAATCGAGCATTTCCTTCCACCATTTTCCATTTGGAAGGTCATAGTAGAGAGTAGACGGACTCATAGCGTGATCTGTGGCGAATTCCCCGGATAGACGATATATCAGATAGTCTTCAAGCATGAGAAATTTCGCGGCTCTTTTAAAAAGTTCCGGCTCATGTTTTCTTACCCAAAGAATCTTTGATGCTGGCAGGCAGGGAGCGGCATCCTGTTGTCCGGTCAAACGGTATATGCGTTCCCTTCCGAATTTTCTCCTTATCTCTTCCGTCTCTTCTTTGCCTCTGTTGTCAAGCCATACTATCGCCTTGCGAAGAGGTCTCCCGTTGTGGTCAAGAATTATTAAGGTTTCTCCTTGGCTTGTCACTCCAATAGATGCTACTGATTCCTTCTTTACCGCGGATTTTGACAGGACTTCCGCTATTGCGATTTTCGCTGACTTCCAATAAATTTCAGGGTCAAGCTCCACAAAGTCAGGAGAAGGATTTTCCAAAGTATATTCGCAAGATGAAACTGACTTAAGCGCGCCTGACAGGTCGAAGATGGCGCATTTCATTGCAGTGGTTCCAGCATCCAGGGCCAAGACATATTTTTTGTCGGCAATCATATTTTTTATTTTAGCTCCAATAGAGTTCAGGGGGATAATGCGCAAAAATTAAGCAACTCAAAACATCCCATTGATTATTTTCAGAGTTTCCTCCACCAGCTTGAATCCACCGTCAGAGCCGATTTTACCGTTTATTATCATTCCGCCGTAACCGCCAAGTTCTTCGGCTCGGGGCGAAGGCAGATAGCCTTCGTATCCGTTGGCGATCTGTATGACGAAAGTCTGATCAGCCTTGCTTCTGGCTTTGATACGATGTCCATATTCCAGGAAAAGCTCGAAGGGATTGCTTGCGAAAACCGCATTTCCCAGCCTTAAAACATGGAGGTCTATCGTGAGCTCAGGCTCTTTGAATTGATCTTCATAACGTTTTACGACAGCTTCATTGTTGCGAATCATCGCGAAGTGACGTTTCTTGTCATCATATGGCCCCGGCCTGCCGGGAATTTTTTCGTTGGCGTGTATTTCATCGCAAAAAACCTTAAAAGCTTTTTCCGAAGGCATTTCCTTTTCAAGTCTTTCAATTTCTTTTTTCGCAGAAATATATTCAGAATAAGTAACTCTTCGTATCGGAAGATTTAGAGCAAGTCTCGAATGTTTCAGTGCTGGTTTGAAGTCGAACTTGCTCTTCGCCTTGAGCCATCCGCGTCTGACAGCTTCCAGAAGTCTATTTGATATCTCTTCCACTCCATCCTCATGCCAGAAGTCTGGGCGTGAACGATAATTTCTCGATAAGTCCCTGGGAGATTGGCATCCAGAGGCGCTTATCTGGCAAAGCGTGGTGAAACTGGGACCAAACTCCTTTTTTAATTTTTCGCGGAGTGCGCCCATAAAATCCGAGGATATCTTGTATGTGGCTTCCATTACTTGGGACGGACAAGCCACATTGACAATCATTCCAGAGGGGATCTTTTTGTCGTCCGCAAAAAACATCATTTCAACGCACGAGTCTTCTCCTCCCTCTAGCCCCGCAAAGTCGTCCCGCGACACGCTGCCATACATCTCAGCAGTTCCATCCGAGTAAACAACTCTTCTGCAATGTCCTATTACCGCGAAGTCTGAGTTTATTGAGACCCCTGCCCCCTTCATAGAGGCTTTCGCATTCTTTAAAGCTTCAACGACTTTTCCCTTTATGATTTCCCTGTATTCGCCGCTAGATATGGCGTTTTTAGCTGTCTTCCACCAGTTTCTTCTAATGGATACGGAAGGCGCGCTGTGCGTATGTATTGTATTGATTATTATATCTTCCGGTTTTAGTC
The DNA here is from genome assembly GCA_964638335.1 of uncultured Lentisphaera sp. Lineage (GTDB taxonomy): Bacteria > Verrucomicrobiota > Lentisphaeria > Victivallales > GWF2-50-93 > DYMC01. The sequence goes on from CAZXAC010000163.1 coordinate 5,489, forward strand.
CGGGGATTTCCGAGGATGCGACCATTTGAAGTTCCTTCACAAAATCGTATGGAATCCCTACGTTATCTATGGAAATCATGGCGGAATATTTTTTCTCCGATTGCATCATTAGCGCCACGACCTTAAGTCTAGAATGAAGTCCATCAGCCAATCTCTGGTAGTATTGTCCGTCAAGTTCGACAACTCTGTTTTCAGGGGTTATATCGGACTCAGCCCACCCCGCATAAAAATTCTTTACCATGGTTTTGTCTCCATATTAGAAATTGGAAAAAGTTAAAATTGTTTTGTCTCAAAATTTCCCCAGAATATATATCAGATTTTAAATATTAAAATTTACTTTACAGTTCGTTATACTGAGTTGCATTCAAAGAGTTAGGAAAGACAAGAGATATTTTGAGGGATGTTTGGGTAAATTGATTGAAGGGCGATATAGATATCGTCCGAGGACAATTTATCAAAA
>CAZXAC010000164.1:0-5326 GCA_964638335.1 uncultured Lentisphaera sp.
GATTTAATTTCTGCTTTATCAGACGCAAAACTTGAAATGGCCAATATTCGCGTTGGCCTTTTGGAAAAAGATGAAATAATTAAAAGATTACAGCAAACGCTCGAATTGAAAGAGAAGTTGACCTATAATGCACCGTACTATTGGAATATGGAAAAGGGCGAAAGAGTTGGGCCTTTTTGCCAAGTTTGCTATGATAAAGAATATAAGCTAATTAGGCTTCAGAATGGCGGTGGAGGTAGCTGGAGCTGCCTTTCCTGTAAAAATACTTTCTACGAAGATGATTATAAGCCCCCTCAACTCAGTGTAAAAGGATTTAGCAGATAATGGTCCAACGTTAAATTGCTATTTATTTGGAGAGTTCATCAAATGCAGGTTCTGGGTTCTATTTACGACTCGTGGGATAGTCATAAGGATGATATTATTTGGAGGAAATTTTGGGCTTTATGGGAACTGCGTCGAAAATGGAAATGGGCTGATTGGTTTTATCAAAAACTGGACCGCGTTGAAAGCACAATAGTATCGCCTGATGCCTGGTCGATCAGCCCCGGGGAAGGTTATTTGAAACTATGTATGTGGATAGCACTATTAAGGAGTGTACACGAAGGAATCACTGAAAAATTGGACTCTTTTGACACTCCTGAAAAAGAAAAAACAGATATTAAAAAGGTGTTCCCGGATGTTCCCAAGTCAATTCTTACTTTCCCCGTTATTAAAGGAAGCCCATTTCGTGATTTCCGCAATGCAATTTTTCATTGTCAATGGTCGCCCACTCTTGCCAAATTTCAGCTCGATCAAACTTTGACAGATAAAATCGAAAAACTTCACCATGAAATTGGTACTTGGATTGAGGCAGAGTTTAGGACAAGCTACCATCTATTTGCGGAGACGTATAATCCTCCGAAATATTGGCTGTTTGATGACAGTTTTACTGAGTGGATGCCCGAGTCCTTTTATTAATGTCAGAAGGCGAACATTAATTAAGTGCACTTTAATATTTATCCCCCTTGGTGTTTTGCATTGAACACCCGAAGGAGTAGACTCTGATGGTCGCTTGTTTTTTGTGGCGCTTTTATCCCTTGATGGCAGTTTTCCCATTTCTTATATTTCAATTGAAAGGGACGGTCCGGCCCCTTTCACCCGCACCTATCCGGAATAGGTTCAGCCAAGCGCCCGATTCGACCCCCTCCCTTCGGGCGCTTTTTTATTGATTCCGCAAAAAACCTTGATTTTGTGTATAATATTATTACATTAAGGCATTAATTTCCGGTTCTGAAACCAAATGCAGTGGATCAAAGAAACTGGGAGGGGATATGGTGGGAAATTGAAGGCTCAGTCATTTAAGATGGTTGAGCCTTTTTGTTTACCTCTAATTTTCAAATTACAAAGATGCACAAAACGGAAGCAGCTGATAATCCTGTGCCGTGGGACAAGCCCTTGTCCCAGCCTCGCATCAGAACACGCGATTAGCCATAGAAAAACATGAAGGAGCATGTGGATGGGATCTCTATATCTTAACCGGCTCTCTGCTGAAGATCGTGAGGGACTAATAAATAAGCTCCACCAGATGCAGAAGGGCAAATGTTTTATATGCGAAACCCCGATAGACCTCGTGTTACACAAAGATGCCATAGATATAGATCACGTCGTACCAACGATGCTGGGTGGGAAAGACGACTTATCCAACTTCGCTTTGACCCATTCCAGCTGCAACCGATCTAAGCAAGCTGCAAATCTTGAAGTCGCCCGGATTCTACGGAGATTCACTAAACTCAAGGAAGCGACGGGCAAAGACAACCGCAATCCCAATTTGGATGACGTTTTTCGTTTGTATGGCGGCTCGAACTACAAATTGCCAATTGAGTGTGTGTCAAACATGGTCCAATTTTCTCTTCCAGATCTCGGGAAAAACGAGGTCTTTACTTTTCCGCTGTATACCGATGAATTAAGCGGATTTAAGTATTTTTTTGCAAAATTGCCCATTGAATATCTACATCACGACGAGAAGATCAATCCAAGGTCTATCGGGCAGAATATTTCGAAGCTCGTGGAAGAGTTCTTTAATAAACGCCCCCAACTGCACATATCGCTTGGATGGATTACTCTTGATGGGAATCATCGCTCCATAGTCCGCATTTTCGACGGCCAGCACAAGGCGGCGGCTCAAGTATTGTTAGGCATTAGGGAATTGCCAGTCAGAGTATTTGTGGATCCCAACGTTGACACTTTGCTTACGGCGAACACAAATGCTGGAACGACCCTGCGCCAGGTAGCTTTTGATAAATCAGTTCAACGCCACTTAGGAAGCACTCTCTATATCGACCGTGTGGAACGCTATAAAAGCGACCTGAATCTTACTGAGGACGACTTCAGTTTCTCTGAAAAGGACCTCGTGAGGTTTTTCAAAGGCGAGTCTCGTGAAATGAAGCGGTACATTCTTGATGCGGTAAGAGACTCGATTACCCACAATCCCGAGAACAAGCTAAAAAGCTACATTGATTTTGGGGGGCGTGGAAAGGAACGTCCGCTATCCTATTCAACCATAGAAAAGACCTTCTATTCTTTCTTCATCTATCAAGAAGTATTGGAGACTGCAATAAATTACCAGCTTGAAAACGGTGAAAATCCACGAGAAATGGAAAAAGAACAGATTCTGGAATTAATGAATATTATCACCGAGGAAGTCTACATCGCCAAATTTGATATCGACATCGGTACATACCGGATAGAAAATAGGCTGCAAGCAGGAGAGACTATACCGCTTGACCACGTGAGAGCTTTCCGCATGAGTAAGGAGGAAATCCTCTGGAATTGGCTGAAATATGTGTCACAAATTATTCGTAACTTTTTCATTATGCAAGGCATGCCAATCGAGGAAAGCAGACTTTTCCAGTATAAGTTTCCCGTTCCTCTTTGGGAAAGAATCAGGATGTTTGTTCGGAATTTTAATTCCATGCCACTATGGTCTAACACTCAGCTGTCAACGACAGTTTTTGGTGGAAAACAGAACTATGAGTACTGGCAACATATATTTGAAAAGGGAAAAACACCTCAAGGTCAGCAGGTGTTACCAGAACCGATAAACCTTATGAAAATGATTTGAGGCGAACATATGCATCAACTCGTACTGGCTTTTCCGCTCTACTCATTGGTAGCCAGTAACCCGTCGTGTTCGCTTGGGAGGAAGAAATGATGGAAATGAAATCCGACGCGGTTGTGCTTCACCAGCCCAATGAACTAGCGCAAACGGTAGATATCTTCTCTCAGGGTTTGGTCAAATACCTTGATGTATTGGGGTTGCCAGCGGAACGGGTATTGGTTCCAGTGCGTGAACGTGGCGTCGTCCTTCAAAATCTTCCCTCAGTATTAGAGAATATCCCTACCGGCCTGAGGAAAGACTCACTTTACATATCCAAGTTTGTCGCCGCATGTGGCGCTGGTCTGTTTGACGCGGCTTTGAACTTTGTATGGGATGAAACGGTACTCAGCCTCAGACTCAAAGTCGTGCAGTTCGACCTTGAGTACTTTTTCAACAGCGTTGTCACAGATCCTGACCGAAGAAAATCTTTTAACGCAGAAAAGGACTTGGAGAATCTGGACGATTGGGAACTTATCCGAGGATGCCACATGACTGGTATCCTGTCTGACATCGGCTTTAGACATCTCGACTACATCCGTAATATGCGGAACTGGGCGAGCGCGGCACACCCTAATCAGAACGAATTGACAGGATTACAAATTGTGTCTTGGCTGGAAACCTGCATACGAGAGGTTATAGGCAAGGAACCATCAGCATCTGCGATCGAGGTTAAACGCCTTCTTGAGAATCTTCGACGAAACGCCATCTGTGCAAGCGATGCAACGCCAATTAATGCCAGTATTCAGCTTCTTCCCGTAGATTTGGCTACAAGCCTGTTACGGACGATTTTCGGAATGTTTGCTGATCCTGAGGTAGCTGTTCAGGTGAAGAGTAATATCCGTCTCATTGCCGCAGCAGTATGGAAACGTGCCCCCGACATGGCGAAGCAAGAGTCTGGCGTCAAGTATGTGAACTATGCATCCAACGCTGACATTCCTCGCCGCGACTCGGCAAAAGAATTTTTGACATTTGTAAATGGCCTCACATATCTGCCGAAGGATAGACTCGCGCTTGAAGTGAGCGATAGCGTGGCTAGCTTATTTCAAGCCCATATTGGTTGGAACAACTTTCACAATGAACCAGCTCATGCGAAGAATCTTATCAGATACATTCCCGAGAATGGTGACGTTCCTGAATCCTCGCGATACGAATATGTAAAGACTGTGACAATGTGCTACATTGGCAATGGATATGGAGAGTCGTTGCTCGCCTATCCATACTACCAGACGATGATCAGTCGTTTCCGTGAACAAGAAATATGGCTCGTCGCTAATCTCGTAGCGGATAATGATGTATCCTCGCGTCTCCAGTTTGAATCATGTCAGAAGCGATTTAGGAAGTTGATTAGTGACCTTTACGAAAGAGTTGCTAATGAAGTGGTAAAGGCGGTGCTCTCATTCCTGATGGGTCAGACGGAACAGCAGTTGCCTAAATGTGCATCTACTACGGAGTACAGAAAACTCACTAGCAGATAAAGAGGAGAACCAGAGGATGTTGCAGCACTCGTTGGCTTGCGCAACTGCTTAAAAACAATCAATATTCAGTCTATTCATTCGTGATTTAATGACTTAATTGAAGTCGTCGGCAATGTTGTTTTGCCTTAGAGAGGGCCATAAAAATGCTCCTCTATTACACCTTTTCTTGAAAGGTGTGAGCAGGTGTTTGATCACTCCACCTTTGATTGGCCCGTTTTTCTGCGAACCCCCTTGCTTTCTTTTAAATTATTATTACATTGATAAACTTGGTTTCGACATAAAAAAGAAGGATGGTTTTTATAAATTCCTGGGAGGGGCTATGTTGCGAAATTGAAAGGCCCAGTGATGGATATAGCCGAGCCTCTTTTCACTATAAAATAAATTGAGGACCACGATATGGCTTATTATATTGATCTTTTCTCTCCAGAAACGTATGAGGCTTTTTCGAACTCATCTCGAAATGTTTCCGGTTTTCGTCTTCGACAAGAAGGAATAGCGCAACATATAAAACCGGGGGACATGTTTGTCTGCTATCTTACTCGCCTATCCCGATGGTTCGGAGTATTAGAAGTTGTTGACGGTTAAAGATGACTCACCAATATTTTATACAGAAAATGACCCATTTAAAATACGCTTCCACGTAAAAGTTGTTGTTTGGCTTGATCTAGATAAATCAATTCCAATCCATGATCCACTCGTCTGGAATAACCTTTCT
>CAZXAC010000164.1:5336-5923 GCA_964638335.1 uncultured Lentisphaera sp.
TTCTTTCACAAAAGATCTTACGAAAGGCTCCATCGGATGGACCGGGAAGGTTAGATCGAGCCTATCGAAGCTTGACGTAAAAGATGGCAGATTTCTCGTCGAAACTCTCAAAGGGCAGACCACGGGCTCCAATTTATATCCTATTGATGAGCACGATGCCAAAAAACTTGCAAGCCATACGGTTGTGCGGCCCGACAAAGTGGTGTCCGTTTCTGTCCCTGATGATTTTATGGAGAAGGATGAAACGGTCGTGCCACAGAATGGAGAGATTCGAGAATCAATAAAAATGCAAGCTCTACTTGCCAAAATCGGCGCAACAATGGGCATGTCTATCTGGATCCCTAGGTCTGACAGAGGAGGCGTTATTAAGGAATGGAAAAATGAAAATAACCTACTCATTGAAAGGTTACCCTTAAATTACGATGATACAACTCTCCGCACAATCGAACAGATTGACGTTCTTTGGTTAAGGGGGAGATCAATTGTGCGAGCATTTGAAGTTGAACATACTACCTCAGTATACTCCGGCATTTTACGAATGGCTGATTTACTCGCGTTACAGCCCAATATGGATATAAAACTGCATA
>CAZXAC010000165.1:0-5867 GCA_964638335.1 uncultured Lentisphaera sp.
ATAAAGGTCTCCCGGCCTTCCACCCTTCAATCCGCCTTCACCTTCGCCGGAGACCCTGAGCCGAGATCCCGTGTCCACTCCCGGAGGAATATGTATCTTCAGAGTCTTTTCGTTTCGAACAAGTCCCCGCCCCCCACACGCTGAACAGGGCTTTTCCACAACCTGCCCTGAACCGTCACAATTCCCACAAGTCTGTCTCAAGCTGAAAAACCCCTGAGAGATCGAAGTCTGTCCTCGACCTCCACATGCCGGACAAGTCTTTCTTCCTGATCCCTTCGCAGCCCCTGAACCAGAGCATTCCTGACATGTTTCCATCCTTGGAATCCGTATTTTCTTTTCGGTTCCGAAAACAGCTTCTTCAAAATCTATCGGCAAATCAAATCGCAAATCTGAGCCGTCAATGGGGCCATTAGGATCCCGGCGAGCCCTTCCTCCGCCAAATATGTTGTCAAATAAACCGCCACCGCCGTCCCCGAAAACTTCTCTGAATATGTCGAACGGATCATGAAATTCAAAACCTCCGTGGCCAGCTCCGCTTCTAGCTCCGCTCCTAGTAAATGCCTCGTGGCCAAACTGATCATATTGAGCCCGTTTCTGCTGATCGCTAAGTACTTCGTAAGCTTGAGAAAGTTCTTTAAATTTCTCCTCAGCCGCCTTATCTCCAGGATTTCTATCAGGATGATATTTAATCGCAAGTTTTCTGTATGCCTTCTTTATTTCGTCCTGAGATGCGCTCTTCGAAACGCCCAGTACGTCGTAGTAATCTTTATTTTCGCTCATATCAACGGTTCTCCGCTGCTGGAAGATTTTTCATCTTCTTTACTTTCTTTACTGTCAGTTTTTTTTTCTTTAGACGCACCCGAACTTACAACAACAAGCGCAGGCTGTATGACCTTTTCGCCAATCCTGTACCCGCAACGCCATTGTTCGATCACATTTCCTTCAGCGACATCGTCCGAACTCTTCTGATCGGCGGCCTGATGCAGGAGCGGGTCAAACTTCTGCCCCAATGCTTCGATTTTTTCTATTCCATTCTCTTCGAAGGCCTTGGAGAATTCCGACAATATCATTTCCATGCCTTTGTGAAGAACTTCAAAACTGTGTTTTTCATCTGCCGCCTTTACAGCCAGTTGAAAATGTCCGTAGACATTCAGAAACGGAAAAACCGAATCTATTTTGGAATTCAACTTGGCATCGAGAATATCCTTATATGTCCTCTTCTTAAAGTTTTCAAAGTCGGCGAGAGTTCTCAATTGTTTATCTTTCAATTCTGTAATTTCTTTTTCAAGATTAGCTATCTTTAAATCTTTGGCGTCCGCTGTATTTTCCTTTTCTGTGACGGTATTTGAATTGCATCTAAGCTCAGATGCTTCTTCCTGCCCTGGGATATCCGCTTCCCCTTCATTTTTCTTCTTTTTATCTTCCATATCTCAGCCCTTTATTTTGAATTACAAGCCCGCTTTACTTTTTTTCGTTTTTCGGAACAGAAATATATTGACTAGGGGAAAAAAATCAAGATACTACAAGGCCTAAATCTTGCGCCAGTCGGTGAGTTTGGTTGCGAGTTTCGCAAGGGCGACATACATGCTCATTCCGGAGTTGCCGCCGAAAAAACATAGCCGCAGGAAAAAGGTTGACAAGGCGAGCTTTAAGAATGAGCTTGAGGAGATCCAGTGAATATTCACATTTCTTCTTTCCGTGAGAGCATCAGCAAAACCCTGCGAATTTCGCGAAATATATTTCAATCCTTCTCCTGTTATAGGCTGAACCATTCCTGCAGAATTTCCAAATCTGCTTACAGATCCATCCTGCGGAAAAAGCGACGGATAAAGAGGTATTACACCTCCTCCTTTGGCGATAATCTCTCCATTAAGCTTGTATTTTTTTTTGAATTTCTTAAGTTTTTCCTCTATGAGATGAAAATGCGTAACAGCTCCAGCTCCGATATTCACTTGCCCGTCAGGCATAGGAAAAATCCAGTAATATCCGTTCATCTCTCCGCTTTCAAATATAAACATCAGAGTATGGGGATGGGGAGATTGTCCCTTCACAATTTCAACAGTAGCTATAGAATATGGATTGAAAAAAATATTCTTTCCTATATGCCTGAATCCATTTGCAAGCACAAGATTATCGTATTTAATCTCACGCCTGTCTCCGTCAAAGGAGAATTTCGCCGTGCTATCGACCGGATTGTGTGATATGTATCTGGCTTTTGAGAATTTCGCACCGTTTGAGACTGCCTTCTCAAAAACAGCCCTATCGAATTTGCGCCTGTCAACCACCGCATAGTCAATTTTCTTATCAAACATCTCTCCGTCAAGCGAAAGAATTCCCCTGTTGCATTTCTCGAATGGAATGTCAACTCCAGATCTTTTGAATGATTCCATTTCAACACCACCAGCGCACTTTAGGCGATAGCCGGGTTCAGCAAGATCAAAAATCGAGACACTCCTGCCATTCTTTAATAGGGATAAAGCAAGAGAGCTCCCAGCAAAGGAAGCTCCAACTATGTGAAAATCAAAGTCTGATTTTGTATCGGTTTTACCTGACAAATTAGATCATCCTTTTTTCGACTCGATATTTTCCTTGATTCTGGCGACAAGTTTCTCCTGCAGTTCGGGTCTTTCTGTCAGGACAACTTTTAGAGCGTCCCTTCCCTGCCCCAACTGTTCGTTATCGAACGAGAACCATGATCCTCTTTTTTCTATAATTTGAAGATCGAGGGCGACGTCTATAACCGAACCCTGGTATGATATCCCTTCGGAGTAATTTATATCAAATTCCGATTGTCTAAATGGAGGCGCGAGTTTGTTTTTCACCACTTTCACCCTTGTCCGATTTCCCGTCACGACGCCGTTGCTGTCTTTTATAGGACCTACCTTTCTTATATCGAGACGAATGGAACTGTAGAATTTCAGCGCATTACCGCCAGTAGTGGTTTCAGGATTTCCGAACATCACCCCGATCTTCTCCCTGATTTGATTTGTAAAAATACAACAGGTTTTGCTTCTGCTGACAACGCCAGTAAGCTTCCTCAGGGCCTGCGACATCAGGCGAGCTTGAACTCCTATGAACGAATCCCCCATCTGACCTTCGATTTCGGCTCTAGGCACGAGAGCGGCAACTGAGTCTATCACCACCACATCTACGGCATTGCTTCTCACAAGCATGTCTGTAATATTCAAAGCATCTTCCCCGCAATCGGGCTGAGATATCAGCAGAGTATCGAGATTAACTCCTATTTTTTTTGCATATTGCGGGTCGAAGGCATGCTCTGCATCAATCAGAGCGCCAACGCCTCCATTCTTTTGGGCATTTGCGATCACATGCAGACAAAGCGTGCTCTTTCCTGAAGATTCAGGCCCATATATCTCAACTATCCTTCCCCTTGGAACCCCCCCGATTCCAAGCGCGATATCCAACGAAAGAGATCCGGTTTGAATTACCGGAACATCGAAATGCAGGCTTTCATCGCCCATCCTCATTATAGCGCCTTTGCCAAATTCCTTCTCGATCTGGCCTATTGCTATAGATAAATTCTTATCCTTCTCCTTAGTTGCCGGTGCCGCTTTTGCTGAACTGCTATCACTCATATCGTCCTCCGTAGATTTTTTTCTTGTTTTAATATTCATTTTTATTTGTTTCCATTGCCATTACCGTTATTATCTAGATGTTTCCTCCAATCGTACTCTTCGGATACCAGCATAGGCTCGATATTCCAAATTTTATCCGCATATTCTTTTATTGCCCTATCGCTGGAGAAAATTCCCATTTTCGCAATATTCTTAAGCGCCTTTACGGTCCAAGCCTTTTTGTTTTTGAATAGTTTGCCCGCTTCGTCCTGAGCGTTTCGGTAGGATTCAAAATCAGCCATTATCATATATGGATCGGCTTGGAAATTTTCCACCAACGGTTTAAAAATGTCTTTCTGCTCATAAGAGAAAAATCCGTCCTTAATAAGCTCAAGAGACCTTTGTAACCCCTTATCCTTCGCCACGAACTCTTCTGGTTTATAACCTTTCGCGGAGAGTTCCTTCACCTCTTCAACAGTCATGCCGAATATAAACATATTGTCCCTTCCCACAGCCTCACATATTTCCACATTTGCTCCGTCCATCGTCCCTATAGTCAAAGCACCGTTTAGAGAAAATTTCATGTTTCCAGTACCAGAAGCTTCAATTCCGGCCAGTGATATCTGTTCGGAAATGTCTGCCGCAGGGATTATCTTCTCAGCAATGGAGACTCCATAGTCTTCCATGAAGACCACCTTTATCCTGTCTTCAACTTCGTCATCATTGTTTACCACCGATGCGACAGAATTTATGAACTTTATTATGAGCTTTGCCATGAAATATCCGGGTGCAGATTTGCCACCAAAAATAAATACTCTCGGAGTAATATCTTCAGCGACACCTTCTTTGATGCGCATATATAAGTCAACAACATGCAATATGTTCAAAGTCTGACGCTTGTATTCGTGGAAGCGTTTGACTTGTATGTCGAATATCGCATTAGTATCAAGCTTTATCCCAGTCTTTGCCGCCACATGACTTGCAAGTCGTTCCTTGTTTTGTTTCTTAGCTTTTTGGATTTCAGAAAGTAGGGACTCATCCTTTTCATATTTTAATAATTTTTCAAGTTCAAAGAGATCCTTCACCCACTTGTCTCCTATTCTCTTTGTTATCGCGTTGGAAAGCGGTGGATTCGCTTTAAGCAACCATCTCCTAGGAGTTACGCCGTTAGTTACGCTTATAAACTTGTACGGAGTATGGTCGTAAAAATCAGAGAATAGACCGTTTTTAAGGAGTTCCGTGTGAAGCCTTGCCACCCCGTTTATCCTGTTGCTTCCGGCGACAGCGATGTAAGCCATTCTGACTTTTTTCTCGTTCCCTTCTTCTATGAATGACATCCTCGTTATACGCTCATTGTCTCCAGGATACTTGTTCGCTATCTTACGCAACATTTTCTGATTCAGTTCATATATTATCTCCAGATGTCTCGGAAGTAATCTGCTCATGAGCTCCACCGGCCATTTCTCCAAGGCTTCGCTCATCAGGGTGTGATTAGTATATGCGAATGTCTTTACGCATATGCTCCAAGCTTCATCCCAAGATATATTTTCATCATCTACAAGTATTCTCATAAGCTCCGGTATGGCAAGGGCCGGATGGGTGTCGTTGAGCTGTATTGAGACATTCTCATCCAGCTTCCGCAGATCAACTTGGAGAAACTTGCAACGCATGATTATATCTTGGAGCGTCGATGCGACAAGGAAATACTGCTGCTTCAGTCTCAATTCCTTGCCTTCATAGTTGTTATCATTAGGATATAGGACTCTTGTTATGTTTTCGACCAGAGACGCATTAAGATTCGCATTTACGTAATCCCCCTGATTGAATTTGGAGAGATTAAACGCAGTGCTTGGCAAGGGCTGAGCAGACCATAATCGCAGGTTGTTGACATGGCTAGTACGATATCCAGGTATCGGATAGTCATATGGCATCGCAAGAACATCTTGAGTGTCCACCCATTCTCTTCTATGCTTGTTGGAGGAAGTTCTGCACGCTTCGGTTCGACCATAAAACCTGATAACTTTCGAACGTTCTGGTCTAACAATTTCCCATGGATTCCCCTCCTTCATCCATGGATCCGGTTCCTCAACCTGAAAACCTTCCTGTATCTTTTGCTTGAATATGCCGTAGTCGTATCTTATACCATAACCGAAAGCCGGAAGTTGCAGAGTTGTCATAGAGTCTAGGAAGCATGCGGCAAGCCTGCCAAGACCGCCGTTTCCTAGTCCCGCATCAGGTTCCTTATCTTCAAGTACTTCTATATCAACAATATCCGAAAGAGCATCCTTCACC
>CAZXAC010000166.1:0-5842 GCA_964638335.1 uncultured Lentisphaera sp.
CCTTTCTTCATGACCTTCACCTTCCTCTCTGGCATCAAGATATCCGACTTCATCGGCGACTTTACTCCATTTCTCCTTGTATGATTCCCAGTGCGCTTTCATTTCTGGAAGCATTACGGTTTGAACCCTGATTTTTGGATGCTTTTTATGTCCACGAATAGACACGAATTGTCTGATATTATTACAGAGCGTATCATAATCCGCGCCGAGCCTGAAGGCATTGAAGCTCTCCTTGTTCCAACCGTCAACCGAAATTGAAATTCTTGGAAGGCCTGATTCGATAAGTCTCGTAATTTTGTCTTCATTCAAAAGCATGCCGTTCGTGTTAAAATAAAAATCTATTATGTTTGAACTCCTGACATATTCTATCATGTCCATGATTTTTGGATGAAGAAGCGGTTCTCCCCTCAAGCTGAACTTAACGCAGAAACATCCGTTTGCAGATGCTTCGTCTATTATCTTCCTGAAGAGGGTAAAATCCATGAATCCAACTTTTTTCTCTCCCCAGTTGTTGCAGGTTGAAGCGCAATGCGGACATTTTAGGTTGCATGCATTGGTAGATTCTATGTCGAGATGAAGCGGAAAAGCTTCGACAATCCCATTTTTAGGATTTTCACTCCATTTTCTTCTGTATTCGGCAAAACGACTGTCTTTCAAACTGTCGTCGAAGACAGTCTTACCGCAACTATGATAATTAAGATTTTCTTCCATTATTTATCCACTGATTTCACGAATTCTCACGAATTTAACTTATTAATCTTACGGAAGTATAATAATTAGTGTTAATTCGTGTAATTCGTGGTCTATACTGGTTTTATCTTGAACATTTCGAGACGCCCCTATATATCAAGATGTAGGGGAAATGGTTCAACTATTCTTTTTTTAGTTTTTCCCCGCCATTTCATCCCGTACTCGGCAAAACGAATGTCTTTCATACTGTCATCAAATACAGTCTTTCCGCTGCTATGATAATTAAGATTTTCTTCCATCATTTATCCACTGATTTCACGAATTCTCACGAATTTAACTTATTAATCTTACAGAAGTATAATAATCAGTGTCAATTCGTGTAATTCGTGGACTATACTGGTTTTATTTTGAACATTTCGAGAAGCCCCTCTATCGCGGCCCATCCCATGTTTTTTATAGCTCGGTTGCTGGTCCCTGCGATATGGCAGGTGGTTATTAAATTGGGGCACGGTATAAGATCTAAGTTGATAGATGGCTCGTGTTCGAAGACGTCCAAGGCAGCTCCTGAAAGTTTCTCAGATTTAATGCATTAATAAGGTCTTTTTCATTTACTACTGCGCCTCTGGAAGTATTTATTAAAAAAGAACCTTTTTTCATGGATCCTAGAAAGTTTTTGTTTACGAAATGATGATTTCTCTTTTCCGCGTCGACATGGATTGTAACTACGTCAGACTCTGATAAAAGATAGTCGAGCGGAACCATTTCGACTGGAGGCACGGAGGGCAGATCCATTAGATCATTTACAAGAATCCTTCCCACTCCAAGAGATGCGAATTTTTGCGCCACTACTCTACCGACATTACCATATCCGATTATACCCAGCGTTATTTCCGCAAGCTCTCGACCCGGAAGTTTCTTCCATTTTCCAGAGCGATAGCCTTGCATAGAGCCATCAACGCAACGCAAAAGCATAAGTGTAAACGCAAGAGTGAGTTCTGCGACGCTGTCATTGTTGACTCCCTTTTTGAAAGATATTTCCAGATTATTTCGTTTTGCCGATTCAAAATCAATGTTATTCAGACCGACTCCATATTTCGAAACATAACGGAGGCATGGAAGTCTGCTTATTACTTCATTGTCAAACGGTTCTGTTCCTAGAATTACCCCATCAGCATCTGAAAGGAATTCAACGAGTGAATCGCCTCTGAGTTCATCTTTAGAATCGTTTAGAGCAATCCTACTGAAATAGCGTCCAAGTTCTGAGACAAGATATTTATCTTTTGAAAATGTCTTTGATGTTACAGCTATTTTAGGATTGCCAACTGCCGCTTCTAACCTAATCCGTGGAAGGACATCCAATGAACCATGTTCCCCCGCGGCATTGAGTAGTTTAATTCCTCTGCTCCAAAGAAGTTTTTGGACTTTTGCCAGCCATTCTTTAAGGTCGGGGAAATAATACCTATTCGATTTTTCTATTATATCCTTGCCTGGGCTGGTTTTGTCGAAGTATGCATGTGATGGGCTCTTATATTCAGCATCCACTCCAAGGACGTAAATCGGATTGCATCCCATCCATGCAGCCAGTTGTATTTCTATGGCTATGGAGTCGCCAGCGTATACGCAATTTTCCAGATCAAAAGAGAAAAACTCAGAATGACCTGGGGTGGCAAAACGTGTATGTATTGGAACGATCCGGTCTTGAAGTGACTTTGGCATACTCTTACAAGATTCTGCACTTAGGAATAATTCCGGTATTATGAAGCTGGGACGTTTGGATTTGGAAAGACAATCTTTGAATTCCAGGAAGCGTTCTTCGCGTTGGAAGCATACATATTCAAGATTGAGATCGTCTGCCAGCATGGCCAACTGGTTGCAGCCGATGGCGAATCGATCTTTTAGTAGCGATAAATCGATTTGATTTAGATGTGGAGCCGTACCTAGACAGAAACCCGGCTTACCATGACGACGATTTTTAAGTTCGGAAATCTTCATGCTGGAACTCCGCTAAATAGTTAAAAATTAAAATTCTCTTCGTTTACTTTTCCAATTATTTTTGCAGGCACGCCGGCCGCTATCATTCCAGGTGGAACATCTTCTAATACAATTGCTCCGGGGCGACTATGGCATTTTCCCCGACAACGACTCCTCCGATGACCATGCTATGGCTCGCAATTTTTGCCCCTCGTCTGATAATGGGAGCCTTGCCCATTTTTGTCCCAAATGTGACATTCCTGTAGATATGAACATTTGTTTCTATCTCAGTGTCGGCAGTAATGCATACTCCTGTATGATGAAAGACAATACCATGTGCTATTTTAGGAGCCACTCCATGCTCAAAGTTGTTTAGTATCTGATTGCAGCGTAAGAAAAATGAAGATATTCTCCAATATATTCTACGGCTTAGGAAATTTCTTGCCTTCTCGTGTTTTGAATTGTAGTATTGGGTTAATCTCATTAGGGTCGGCATTGAATACCGGCTACTGATAAAAACAGCAAAAATCTTTTTAAAAAAACCGTTCGGTTCAGGATTAAGCTCCGATGAGTCCATTATAAAACAATCTGAAATTTTTTTGGGAGAAAAGTTTGATTTAGAAACGGAGCTAATAGATTGGGCTTGAGATTGTTTGTTTTTAGTCATGTTCTATCTCATATTTTACGATTGGAAGAAATAATTTTTTCGAGATTTGTTTTTCCGCCCAACTGTTCAGCTATCTCGTAATTACCATTGGGTTTTATAGTTAATAAATGATCGGCATATTTTAAATATTCGTCTCTGTGGGTTACTACAATAACGCCTTTTTTACCCTTAAGAGATGACAATTCAGCAATAAATGATTTTTCTGTTTCTGGGTCCAAAGACGATGTCGGCTCATCAAGCATGATAAAATCGTAGTCTTTTAGCATAAGTCTAGCCAAGGCTATTCTTTGTCTTTGTCCTCCGGACAAATTATTGCCCATTTCATCCAAGTAATGATTCATGCCCCTTTCGTTTGAAATACCACATAGCTGCGATATCCTAACGGCTCCATCCATTCTCTGATTAATATTGCTATCGTCGTTTCCCCAAGTTATGTTCTCCTTTATTGTGCCCTGAAATATAAAAGGTGTCTGGGATAAATATCCGATCTTATTGTGTAGAGACTCAAGATTTATATCATTCGATGAAATATCGTTGTATAATATACTTCCCGATTCTGGTCGAAATAAACCACAAACAAGGTCTATAAGGGTTGTCTTCCCAACACCGGATTCTCCCATTATCGCCCAAAATTCACCTGACTTGAATACGACATTCAGATTGTTAAATATCTTTTCATTTTGTTTGTGTCCAAAACTTACCGATCTGAATTCAATCTTTTGTAGCGGTTCATCTAGTTTGTATAGGCCTCTGTCAGATGGAATTAAGGATTTATCGAATTCATGTATCCTGTTGACCGATGCAAGGTGGCTTGATGCCCTTGTAAAATAATCGCTTGTCAAACTGAAAATAGGGATGGACCTGTATATGAAAATTGCAGAAATAGAAAACACTGCCATGCTCATGTTAAACAGTTGAAAACCAGCATATAGTGATATTGCGTAGGCAAAATAAGCCAGCAGTCTGTGAATCTGTGATTGGAAAGTGGGCACCAGTACAAAAACCTTAAAATAAACCTGAGTAAGCCCTGTCATGACATGCTTCATCTTTGAGAATACATAATTTTCTGCAGAATTTGCCTTTATATCCTTTAGGGCGCGTAGCATGTTTATAAGTTCTGAGTTTGCGCTTGTATTCATGTTTGTCGCTTCAAGACCGCACCTGTTGGCATATTTCATGAAGGGTAACATTAGGAAAGCGCAAACCGCAAGCATAGCGTATGAAAGTATTCCAAAAGCCAGATTGATTTTCAATACGCACAATATGAATATGAATATCTGTATCAAATTCCCAACGATCAAGAAGATGTACCTGAGTACCGATATATATAATTTATTGTCCGAGATGATGAGATTTACGAAATTCCCATGATTGATGCGGGAAAGTATGCTCCATTTGGAAGATAGAAATTTCTTGATGAGGGCAAGTCTTATGTTGTTCTCAATTTTCTTCATCATCATCCCCTTGTCCATTTCCACCAAGATATTGAATGCAACAGCAAGCAAAGATACCGCTATGAAAATAGAAAGAGCGTTGACTAAGTTGTGTTCTATTTTAAGGTAAAAAAAAAGTTTCTGGAATATTCCTGTCAATATCCCGATTTCATCGCTTTTTATTATCGTCGTCATTACGGTGTACATTGACTCCGCCAAAATGACCTCCACCAATGACGCCAAAAGGGTCCAAAAGATGAATCTGCATGCGCTAAAGGGATAATTCATGAAAATATCCAAAGTTATTTTGGACATCTGCTTTATCCCAACAAAATAAGATGTGAACTTCATGTTAATTTGCTCTCAGAATAAGAAGATCTAAAATCATTCGAGGAGATGTTATTTTAGATTTTAAAATAACTTCTGTTTGTCTTATCTTTAATGATTGGATTTTGCATCACCTGAGTAATTCCGCCAAAAATAGATTAATCGGTCGTAGTATTTTTTTGCATTCAACTGGTGGCTGACTTGAAGGCAAGAGTATGTTTTTTCCCTGCGTTTGTCGTATAAGAACACATAAAAGCTAAAAATAATGCCCAAAAGTGTTCTTCCGTACGGAAGAAGCATTATCGCTACCTTAAGCAATCTTCGGAATCTTGTTATAACTCCAGAATTATGCTCGGAATAATTTACGCTTTGGCTTAGAGGCGCTGTACCTTTTTCCATTTTTCTGTACGCCAGCATGGAATTGTAGATCTCTGCGATCTTATCTCCTATCATAATGCAGGCTAAATTTTTCCTGGGGAAATTGAACCTTTCTGCCATGAATCTGCGGGTTTCTTCGATTTTTGGTGACAGTGGAAGTTCGTTCCTAGAAGCCTTGTCGACCATATCACATAGTTCATCAATGTTTTCCGGAAACCACAGGAATTGCATTTCGGGGAGGGCTCCGAACGGTTTTCTGGCAAAAGGCATATTGTCTAGGTATCTATGGGGGATCATTTTCTGAACACTTATCGCAGGGACTCCGCGCGCAATACTGTCCTGCCCTGACTTACTCATTGTGCACATTGTAACAAAT
>CAZXAC010000167.1:0-5793 GCA_964638335.1 uncultured Lentisphaera sp.
ATTATAAGCCTGCTCACAAGCTTATCCTGCCCGACGATTATCCTTCCTATTTCGGTTTTCAAGGGGGCAATGAAGGCTGAAGCCTCCTTGATCTGCCTCTGTAATTCGTTGATCTGGTTTTTGTCCATGTATAATCTCCTTATGGTCGAATTAGGAAAAAGCCATGCGCATAGTATATATTAACAAGACAGATATTTTAGTTTTTTGTTTCGAAATATGAACGATGAATTACAAAAATACCGCAAAAAATTCTCGGTCTCTGAAAAATTCAAGAGCCTGAAAACTGGAGAAAAATTCGCCTGCGCGATCGTCATACCCTGTTTTGCCGAAAGCGGATATCTGCCTCAAACGTTGGAAAGTCTTGCTCAAAACGACAGTTTCCTTCTAAAAAAAAGCGCCGTAATTGTGGTAGTAAACAGGCCGCGAAAATCGCAAACTGATGCTGATTTAATAAAAGACAATTCCCGAACAATTGAATTCGTATTGAATAAATCTCCTAAAAATCTGAATATTTTTATCGTTGAGGAATTTGATGGAAATTTGGATTTGATTATTGAAGGAGGAGTCGGAGAAGCCAGGAAAATCGGAATGGACATCGCGCTGGAAATACTCGACCACCGTTCGAATCCTTTCATCGCATCTCTAGACGCTGATACGACAGTCGAGGGGAATTACTTGCAGGAGCTTTTCAGTTTTTTCAATAAGGGCGAAGCATATGCGGCCGTAATTGATTTTTCGCATTCAAAAGGAGATGATGAATCGGGAGACAAGGCTATTGCAGTGTACGAGAGATATTTGAAATATTACGCTGACGGATTGACTCACGCAGGATCTCCTTACGCATTCCATACGATAGGATCGGCAATGGCATTGACTCCGCTGGCCTACGTAAGAGTCGGCGGCATGAAGATGAGGCAAGGCGGTGAGGATTTTTATTTCCTTCAAGCCCTTAGAAAAACAGGAAAAGTCGAAAGAATAAATTCCACTAGAGTGCATCCATCGGCAAGATTTTCTTCCAGGGTTCCTTTTGGGACCGGAATATCCTTGCAGAAGATCAGCAACGGGAATGGCAAGATATTCAACAACCCCCTGCTGTTTGAACTCCTCAGGGAGTTTTTTACAAAAGCCGAGATCCTTTTTGAAAAACCTCAAACAGATATTGAGGAGTGGGCTAATGGATTGGACTCCGAGATGTCAGATTTCCTTAGGGAATCCGGTTTCGCGTCAGTCTGGCCTAAAATAGTCAAAAATACCCCAGATAATTCTAGAAAAAGAAAAGAGGCCTTTCATTCATGGTTCGATGCGTTCATGACACTTAAGTTCATACATTTCTGCGAGGATAAATATCCCGCGAAATTCGCAAGATTAGAATTGCAGGAACTTAACCCAAAAAGACATTGACCCGCAGGTTAGGGCTTGATATTTGCTTTTTTCATTCCGAATTTAGGGTCTATTTTCAGGAAGAATATTGCTAGGAACCCCGGCAGAGTGCAGATACATACCCATATGAAAAAGTTCCCGTAGCCTATTATCTGCTGCAGCCATCCACTCCACATTCCGGGAATCATCATTCCGAGAGCCATCAGACCTGTCATTATCGCATAGTGAGATGTCTTATTTTCGCTGTTCCCCGCATAATAGACCATAAACAGCATGTAGCCCGCGAAACCAAATCCATATCCAAGCTGTTCCAAGCCTACGAGAGCCGCGACGACAGCCAGATTTTCCGGCTGGAAATATGCCATGTATACATATACCAGATCTGGCGCATTTATTGCTAGAGCCATAATCCATATCCATCTCTTCAATCCGTGTTTAGCGGCAAGCATTCCTCCTATTATTCCACCCAAGGTCAGGAGGAAAACGCCAACAGTCCCATACGCAAAACCAAGCTCGCCAGTGCTCAATCCTACACCGCCCTTTTCAATTGAATCAATAAGGAAGGGAGAGGAAAGTTTGACCAACTGCGACTCTCCGAGCCGAAAAAGAAGAATAAATGCAACGGCAGGAATAATGTTTTCCTTTTTGAAAAAATTTAAGAAAGGTCGAATGAATCCCAGTATCAGTTCGAGAGGACTTCTTAGAGCTCCAGACTTGTCCAGTTCCGGAACAGGAAGAGCAAAAATATGATATATGAAGAAAAACGTAAAAAGAATGGATAGCGCCACAAAAACGATCGACCATGCAAACCTAATATTTCCGGCTCTGGCGATAAAAACAGCTGAGGAATCCATTTTAAGGTTGGGGTCTAATTGAAATAGGACGGCTTGAGGTCTGCGCCAATTTCTCGAGTCAAATTCTCTTCTGGATCCTTCGATAAGCCTGATGCTTTTGTCTCCCCGAGAAAAATCTATGTTCATTACGCTTTTCCCTCCGTCAGAAGGCGGAGCAGTGGCTCCAATAAATGCTACAGCGCAGTTGCCAGTGAAGTTTTTATTTTCCAAAACCTTGTTTTTATCTGCGCTAAATTTTTCTTCCAGAAATTTTTCAATCGGTTCTTTGACTCGCAGTGACCACAACGATTTATTTTCAGATTTCTGCATCAATACTACATTTTCCTTTGTTCCATTAAACTCTTTTACCTCTTTCAGAATTCTGGCAAAATCTTCTTTTGGGATTTTCTTTATCGGAGTTGCGATTTTCGCGTCCGAAAGACTTAAAAGAGAAAATTCCGACGATGCTGATACTTCAGGCAGGTCGGGAGCTTTGAATATTGTAATTTCTTCCGATCTACTCATGTCAGCTTCAGCGAATATTTCAAAAGTCAAAGGTTTCGGCCCAGTACTGCTTTCTATGAATCCCGCCAGCATGACAAGGATTCCCTGTCCCACTATCATGGAAATTCTGTAAAAGGTGCTCCTGACTCCTACAAACCACGCCTGTTTGTGTGAATCCAATGCGAGTATGTAAAATCCATCCGCCGCTATGTCATGCGTCGCCGAATTGAACGCCATAAGCCAAAAAAATATCAGGCTTATCTTGAAAAAATTATCCGCTTGCAAAGACAGTGCCACTGACGCGAGAAACGCGCCAATTAGTAATTGCATGGCAATTATCCATGCGCGCCTGCGGGAAAAAACTTCAACAATTGGACTCCAGAGCGGTTTTATGACCCACGGCAAATAGAGCCAACTAGTGTAAAAAGCGATCTCGGCATTCGATATTCCAAGCCTCTTGTACATTATTACGGAGATTGTCATCACCGCAACGTATGGCAATCCCTGGGCGAAATACAGACTTGGAATCCATCTCCATGGGGATTGGGCTCTGTTCTCCCCTCTCAAAGCATCTGTT
This sequence comes from uncultured Lentisphaera sp., assembly GCA_964638335.1. GTDB lineage: Bacteria > Verrucomicrobiota > Lentisphaeria > Victivallales > GWF2-50-93 > DYMC01. The sequence goes on from CAZXAC010000167.1 coordinate 3,295, forward strand.
TTCAAAAACCAACCTCCGAATAAAATGTGCCATGCTCCAAAAAGAAACCCTCAAGGCACGCACCTTGAGAAAGTTTTTCAACATACCACGTGTTTTTACATACTTCAATATAAATATTCGTTGGATTAAATCCAAATGACTGGAAATATGCTCAGGAGAAAAATTCCGCATCAAGATTCAAATCGTCTATCTTACTCGGATACAAATCTATTGCGCAGATATGGGTTTCCAATCGTTTTACCTTTCCCGGCTTGGGATCAGGACCGCGATTTGTTGGATTGAAAGCTCCCTTATAAAGCACCTTTGCCCATCGGCAAAACACCGGCCATATCACCTATCACGTTCACGAGTTCAGTATTCCCCGGAACAACGACCTTGGTGTTGTTTTTCAGTGAGTTTTCCAAGGATTCCAATCTCTTTAGAAGTTGGGCATTACCTACGAAATACTTATTTGCTGATTCATTAACCAACCGGATAGCCTCAGCCTCACCTTCGGCCTGAAGTATTCTGGCTTGGCGAATACCTTCCGCCTCTTTGATGGCGGCACGCTTTTTCCCATCAGCGGCGGTTTCAGCCGCAGTCGCAAAATCGACGGCAGCAAGTTTTTCATTTTCCGCCTTTACTATCTTGTTCATCGTTTCCTGAACATCTTTTGGGGGATCGATTTGCTTCAGTTCCGCACGAACAATATCAATACCCCATTTGGAAGTCTCCTTAACCAGAACTTTCAGCAATTCCTCGTTAATCTTTCCTCTTTCACTATTTGCGGATTTTAGAGTAAGAGTTCCGATTATGTTACGAAGAGTTGTTCTAGCCAGATTCACGATTTGAAAAGTAACATTATTTACATTGTATTGCGAATTTTTTACACATTCCTCATCAGCCTTGATCTTAAAATAGATTTGTGCGTCGACAACTGCATTCAAATTATCGTTGGTTATGATTTCCTGTGGTTCAGCGTCAACCATTTGCTCCGTCACGTTCACTTGATACATATGTTCGATCATAGGGATTACCCAATTAAAGCCGGGTGATGCAAATTTATGATACTTTCCAAGTCTCTCTACAAGACCTCGATGAGTTGGCCTTACAATTCGAATACCGACTGCAAAAATAAATATTGCTACGACTACTCCCCACAAAATGATCTGGTTCATAAATCCTCCCTGTTATTTTTATCATATTTCGACGATAAACAAATTCATACCTTGACAATAGAGTTTGGACATAGAAAATCAAGCTTTAAATTGTGTTGAAATCTTATGCAATTCTGATTAGCTGGCGTAGGCTCAAACACCTGCGAAAGCCAATTTGATTTCGACTTTCGCGTTTTTTGTAGAAAAATCCCTCTTTGAATTCACAAAAGACAAATTATCCGCAAAAGTTTTAGCAGAAAAGTCTTTACCAATCAGTCATTCACACTAAATTCTATCCGAGTGGGCTGAACTGAAGCTAGAGTTTTGGAGGCTGGAGCCAGCTTCCGGATTTGAACCGGAGACCGACGGTTTACAAAACCGTTGCTCTACCGCTGAGCTAAGCTGGCTTGAAAAAAGATTTTCAACGCCCTAAGATAATTTCAAAAGTCTGATTATCAAGATTTTTTATTTCCCGACTTGCAAAAGCGGGGCTTTAGGTTAGCTGTATTAAAATAATTATTTGACCGAGGTTCGTAAGTGGCGAAGAATACTCAATTCATTCTTGAAATCCTCCAGGAAAACGGGATGGTTTCAGAGGAGCAGATTAACGAAGGATGGGAGAAAGTTGCCCAATCCGGAGGAAAGCTCGACATAATTGACGCTCTTAAGGAGCTTAAGCACGTAGATGGCAATGAACTGATGAGCATTGTCGCCCAACAGTACGGGCTTGAGGTCGTTGACCTTTCTTCAATGGTGATAGATCCTGACGTTATCAAGATAATGACTCCGGAATTGGTGAAACAGCACAGGGTCGTTCCTATTTCTGTGCACGAGAATACCATAACCATTGCGACAAGCGATCCTTCGGACTTGGAGACAATAGACACCATAAGATATGTCCTGAAGAAAGATGTGGAAGCCGTGGTGGCATCAAAGGAACAGATAGACCACATGATAGATCACCACTACGGCAGCATAGAACAAAACGTTGACGCATTCATGAAGGAAATAGGAGCCGAAGGAGAAGTCGAGGCTCAACTTGGAAAAGCGGGAGAAGGCGGGGCGGCTGCCGAGGATGAAACTCCAATAATCAAACTGGTTTCTCTGCTTATCGTGGAGGCGATAAAACTGAGGGCCAGCGATATACATCTGGAGCCAATGGAGAAGAAATACAGAGTCAGGTACAGAATTGACGGTTCCATGACAGAGATGGAAGGTCCTCCAAAATACCTGCAGTCCAATATAACAAGCCGTCTTAAAATCATGTCAAAGCTCGATATTTCAGAGAAAAGAGTTCCGCAGGACGGCAGGATTCAGCTCAAAGTGGAAGGGAAAGATATAGATCTTCGCGTATCCACAATTC
>CAZXAC010000168.1:0-5785 GCA_964638335.1 uncultured Lentisphaera sp.
GCGCTTACCGCACGATATCTTGCGTGAAATTCATGATAATCAGCAGAACCTTGCTCGGCGCATGGACCGACTAGCCGGCTGGTTGGTTACCGAACCAAATCGGCAGGTGTCCATCCCATCTCCGATTATGATTACGGGTACCTTTGGACAATTAAATGAAGCCCAGAACCGAATTTGGAGAACCATCGAGGCATTAACTGAAGGCGTGCCTGAAGACTCAGCCATTAAAACCGGCACGCCGTTTACGCCGGACGACATACTTAATCAAAATGAAACGATCGGTGAGGGAGTCATTCAGCTGTCGCTTGAGATTTTTGAAGCCATGGGGTTAATTGTGCCCGTTACATACCGGCATCCTGCCACCAATGAGCTGTTGCCAGGATATCGCAGGGTGCAAGAAAGTGATATCTGGTTGCAAAGCCAGGAGGGGAATAGCGTATGAGAGTCTTGCGGTTGTATATCAGCGACTATCACGTATTAAGCAAATTGGACATACGCTTCGATCCTGGCCAACCGAAAGAAGTGAAAGACCGGAACTATCACCTGGATTTTTTGGTTGGCGTCAATGGGACAGGAAAATCTACGGCTTTACGCTTACTTGGACGGATCTTTAAAGGGGTACAAAAATCTTTCGATGAATTAAGTGATTTGCCTTTCATTTTGGAATACTGGCTGGAGAGTCAGGAAATAAAGGTGCGTATTTCAAATATTCATCCAGAAGAACTGACGCCTCTTGAAAGATATTTTGTCACGACAGCATCAAGCTTGAACGAAGCATACGAAACTGACGAACCAGATGAACCACATCTCATTGATAATGTTCCTGCGAACCTTCTGCCAGAGCGGATCATTGCCTATACCACCGGCAACGAGATGGAATGGTTGGCTGATTCAGGGGTTGATATTTTTGAAAATCGCTCATTGGAGTCTATTAAAGATTTACCCATCAATGAACGTCAATTGAAAGAATTGCCAGGCTGGTTGAGCGAGAATGATTCAACTCGGCAAGAGCAGCGAACAGAGGATGTTCGTTTTCGCTTTATTCCTCAGACTCAACTGGTATTGGTTGCGTTAACCGGCCTTTTGCAACACAGTATGCGTGGTGAAAAAGAATCTCCGCTTCAGTGTGTATTGAAAGAAACCGGGATCAATAAATTAACAGGCTTTACCCTCCACTTTAAATTGCCTTACGCAAGTGATGTTGAACGGGGAAATCTCTGGCAGCAGATGGGACAACACGCCACACGCGCTATCCGCAGTGGCAGTGAATATCGATTAATTTACGACCTATCCAATTCCAGTCTAGCTAGTAAGCTTCTTGAGTCTAATGGCGGTGCCTTGCCCTTTTTCGAGACCCTTTCAGGTTGGTATAGCGGAGAAAATACAATTCTTTCGAAAGTGACCCTGCTTGTTGAGCGAACTCCAATCAAAGCTCAGAAAGAGGGGGAGACTGAAAAAACTCATCCCCTGCATACTTGGGGGTGGCTCAGCGATGGCGAGCGCAGCTTCATCGGACGCATGTGTTTATTTTCATTGTTCGGTGAAGTTGAATCACTTATTTTGCTCGACGAACCGGAAGTTCATTTTAATGATTATTGGAAACGTCACATCGTTAGCACCATGCATCAGGTTTTTGAAAAGAAAAACGGAACCGCGGTCAGTCACGTTTTGGTGGCCACCCATTCCAGCATTTCCCTCAGTGATGTTCATCCAGAAGATATTTTGGTTTTAGAACGGCAGGATTTAGTCACCAGCGCCACGAGTATTCCAAGAATACAGACCTTCGGCGCCGACCCGAGCGAGATCATGGTACACGTTTTTGGCGCGCCATATGCGGAAGGCGCTTACAGTGTAAATGAAATTGAAAACTGGTTGGATGAAATTTCTCAAAAGACAGAACAAGAACAAAGAGATTATCTTAAAACCATTGCACCAGGATATTGGGCCTATCGCATTCGTCGTGAGATGACGGGGGTTTCATTAAAATGATTCACGATATCCGCCTTTCTGAAGATACAAAATGTTATCTGTGGCAAATCGTACAAATTCAGATGGATGTGCTTAATTGTGCATCAACATTACCAGCAGGGTTCACCCAAGGGGATCTTCAAACAGCTTTGGGCACAACGGCCCAGGCCCCACGAGCTGAAAACATATCGCAATGGGTTTTTAATCATAAGGAAACAAGAGAAGGACTTCTGGCTTTTTCAAATCACAATATTCCAGGTGAAAAAATCGCCCTTGTAACCGAAATGCAAAGAGACGTAAATCGACTTTATTCAGGGACTTTGACCGAAACTTTCGAGCGCTATTTTCCAATCCCCACCAGAGCAAATCCATTACCAGGTTATCTGGATGGCGCTCAAAAATTTTTGATTTACTTCTACGACTACTTAGAAAGTGGTTTTCCTGGTTTACTCTTTACGGGAAGTGAATTCAACTATCCAAAATTTGGTCGAGACCAATTCTTTGATGCGTTCGAACGTGAGAATCCGGGACAATATGTCTGCGCCATTTGCGATGAGCACCGCTTCATGACGATTTTAAGGGGAAAACATTTTAGCGATATCGAGCATTATTTCCCAAAGAGTATTTATCCCCATCTGGCTTGCCATCCCTATAATTTGATTCCAATTTGTAAACCGTGCAATACCGCTCATTTAGATAAAGATCCATTGTTGGCAAATGACCATCGCCGGTTGCTTGGAGAAATTTTTTTGCCTTACCGAAATGAAGGGGTCATCAAGCAGGGGCTGGTAAAGCTAAATTGGCAAAGAGCGGTAGATAATCCGAAGACTCCTATCCTCAGCATATCCTCGCAAAAAGAACCCGGTGATGTGGTTTTTGCAAAACTACAAGCGTTTTCAGAAATATATGATATTCCTGGTCGCTGGCAAGGACAAATTCACCAAATTGGCGAACAGTTATGGCGTTATATCCGACAGTATGTACGGATCGAGATTGAAAGTGGAAAAGATTTAGACCTACTCAAATTAAAAAGTGAACTTGAGCAACTTCTCGAGTATTTTTTTGGAGATTTGGGAAAAAGCCCATGGGCATTTGTTCTGATTTGGTACTTAGGAAATATTCTGGTCGAAGAAATAGAAACAGGAATTCACTCCAAGAAAGAAGATAGTCCTTTTCTAGATACCGTCAAAGATCTCTTGGAAAACCGTAGTAAAAACGGTCCCACCGGTCACCGTTTGCGCGCCAAGGAAATTATCGAAACCGCTCGGAGTCTCTACAACGAACAGGCATAAATTAATTTTTGCAACTTAGGAGGAGGATTCATGCCCGAACTAACACCTCTAGAAATTGAGTTCCACAAAGATATGATCGATATTTACCGTAAAGCCAAAGAAGAATGCGGTTATAACGCCACGCGGTTCCTTCAAATGGTATCCAATGAAGGTGGCCTTAAAACTGCCAAAAAGTTGCTCGGCACCGCAGAGCCATCTGATGGATTCACAGAATTATGGAGAAATCATCGACTTGACTTAACCATGGAAAGTTTGGTTTTGAAACCAAAATACCGATCCCTTTTTACAGATCGAGAAATCGAAATCGCTCGCGAACGACTTGCTTCGTATGGCTTTTCCAATTGAGAAAACCTGATTCAATAATTAATCTTTGAGGGGGTCAAAATGCCCAAACAAAAATATTACGTCGTTTGGAAAGGCCGCAAGACCGGAGTCTTCACTACCTGGCAGGAATGCTCCGCTCAAGTAACTGGGTTCAATGGCGCAGAGTACAAATCATTTGAAAATTATGAAGCGGCAAAAGCCGCATTCCAATCTGACTATGATGAATACAAAGGAAAACGTGTGCCCACGGTCAGCCCAGCCATGCTTGAACTCATTGGCAAACCTGTTGAAGATAGCTACTGCGTTGACGCTTCCTGCATTGGTTACCCCGGACCTCTAGAGTATCAATGCGTCCACACAACCAGCGGAAAGATAATTTTCCATCAAGGTCCCTTTAAAAATGGGAGTAACAATATTGGAGAATTCCTGGCAATCGTCCACGCGCTGGCATTGTTTAAGAAGCAGGATATTAACGTTCCGATTTACTCAGATTCGGAAACCGCCATCACCTGGGTGAAAAATAAATGGTGCAAAACGAAATTACCTCAGGATGACAAAAACGGGGAAATTTTTGACCTGATTACTCGAGCTGAAAATTGGTTGAATCACAATGATTACCCAAACGAATTGCTGAAATGGGATACCAACGCCTGGGGTGAAATCCCAGCAGATTATGGAAGAAAGTAATTCTTTATGTCCTCTACTTCCGACCTTCTCAACCGCCTAAAACTTTTTGTTCAGGCTGAAGCTGATACTCAGTTTGCTGCCCTTGATAAGCAATGGTCCAGACCATTATCCGAGCGAGTTTCCAAAGGATGGGCAATTGAAGGGTTAAGTGTAGAGCATTTTGAGAAGGGACTCCTTCGGTTACGTTGTGATACAAACGACTCACGTTTTCGTGAGGGAGATTTGTTGGTTTTACACCGGGGGAATCCACAAGATCCAAATGCTTTGCATGTTGAGCTGCAATATGATGCAGAAACTGAACTTGAAGTCAGCTTGATAACTGGCAACCATTTCTTTTTAGCTGCTAACCCCGAACGCTGGATCATAGATCAAGATTGGTTCGATTCGAGCCCATTTTATCTGGATGCATTGAATAATGTAGCCGATTCTCTGCGTGGACGTTCGGTTATCCTACCGCTGCTTCAGGGATCTTTGACACCTAAACATGATTATGCTCGTTATGAACGAGCTTTACAGGAATTGGCAGATACCGGACTAAATGACAGTCAGATCGAAGCAGTCGCCCAGGCATACGCATCCGATCTATTGCATCTGATCCAGGGCCCACCTGGAACCGGAAAAACACTCATGCTAGCCCACCTGGCTAAGTTATTAGTGGATGATGGACAACGCGTATTGGTGACAGCTCTCACCCATCGCGCAATTCATAATGCGCTCAACAAAATTCCAAAAGTTGATGATAGTCTCCCAGTATGCAAGATTGGAGAAAGTCGCCATATCAGCGATCTGGACGTACCCAACTTTGAAAACTTCGACCAATCCCATTTTGGGGATTTAATTGATGGTTATATTATTGGAGCAACTCCGTTTTCTCTACAAACCCAACGCCTTTCAAATGTTGAATTTGATGTTGTGTTATTTGATGAAGCATCCCAAGTGACCTTACCTCTGGCAATTATGGGAATGCTGGCGGCAAACAAATATATTTTTATTGGTGATGAATACCAATTACCTCCCATTTCAATTTTCTCAGAGAAACAAGCGAAGCAAACATCCATTTTTGCCTACTTAGCCGGTCGAGGAAACGAGACCATGTTAAATATTACATATCGTCTCAACGAGGGACTGGTTGATTGGCCAAGTCGAACTTTTTACAATAATCAATTGAAATCCAGTGAAGATGCGAGCAAAAGGCACCTCCAATTGTCGAAGCAACCTACACGTTGGGATTTTGTTCTCGATCCCACCTCGCCGTCTGTTTTTCTTGACCTATGCCACAGAAATACTACCGTCCGCAGCCGTCGAGAAGCAGAGATTGTAATTGAATTGATCGGAGCACTTCTGGAGCATGATGTGCCTCCCGAAGAAATCGGCGTGGTTGTTCCTTATCGCGCGCAAAGCCGATTAATCCGCAGTCTTTTGCGTCGGACAATTGGAGAAGAAAAGATTTGGTCGAAAATCGTCGTTGATACGGTTGAACGAATGCAAGGTCAGGAACGTGAGGTTGTGTTGGT
>CAZXAC010000169.1:0-5770 GCA_964638335.1 uncultured Lentisphaera sp.
CACAGTCTGAGACCAATCAAATGTTGGGTCCCAAATTGTACGGACACGATCTTTTATATATTCATCGTGAGCAAGCTCAAAACGGTCGCACAACTCTTCGACAGCCTTAATCCTTCTGCAGAAGACAACATACTTTTCATTCTCGTAAAAGGCTTTTCTTGAAAGACTCTCAACGGTGAAGTCTATCTTGGGGTGTGGAAGTGGAGAGTTGAACGCTTTTAAATATTTCTTTCCGAGAACAGTGATAAACCCCGCATCGGGGGGAGTTCTTTCGTCGTCCGCAGGAATTTCACCTTTATTGAAATAGAAGTCGGATGTTTCTTCTTGCCCAGAACCATCTTCTGTCACGTGTTTTGATAGTGATTCTTGGAAGCTCTCAAAAGAGCTTAAAAAGCCTATTTTGAATCTATTGTTTTTATTTTTAAGTATGCGAACGAGTTTTTTTTGCACCAAGGCCATAGTAAGCGCATGCAACGGGTTTTCGGCAGAAACCTCAACCTCCTTATGAACGCGATACTCTCTTTTTCCAATTGGATTCCCATTTATGTCAATGAATTCTCGTGGGCGCCTTACCATGAACTTCGAAAGTGTATCTTGAAATTTACGTTCGTTACCCTCTTTGAGCGAATCCTCATTTATAAAATTATCGTCGACATAGTTGATTTGAGACTTTAAACATTTTCTTCCACTATGTAGCGGGGTTGCGCTTAGAAAAAGCCACTTTGAAACGTTGCCCTCAAAGGTCGTTTTAAACACAGTATTGCTTTGATTATATGGATTTCTAAGACACTGTGCCTCATCTACGATAAGCAGATCAATTGAAGGATCGCCGTTGCTCGACATATTTGAAAGCAAATTGGACAAACCCTCTGCAAATCGTTTATTGAAAGCCGCCGATGCTTCTTCAATACTGCGAGCGGGCACGCGAGTTTCAAAATTATAAATGCCATGCGACCTGAGCCTGTCTTTACATAAATCCCACGCTCCAGATATGTCGCTTGACCGTTTGAACGTAACTGAAAGCGGCCTCATAAAAGAGGTATGCCTTAAAAAATAGGCGTTGAAGCCTTGTAGAAAAAGTGCATCTGCGAATGCCAAGAGATTATTGCAGAAACAGGGTTGAACAAGCGGTGTTTTTTTAAGAAGACACTTTAGAATGCCGTCTCCCGTATTGCCTTGCGGTTCTCTGTAGTTATTGGCAATGAAATTATTGTAATCTCTTATCCATTTATCTTGCAGGTTCTTTCTTGGGCTTATGAAAACAATTCGCGCCTCTGGTTTAAGGTTCCAAAGAACAGAAGCCAACCCAAGTGCCTGATATGTTTTTCCCATTCCTACTTCGTCGGCCAAATAAGCGAAATCTTTGTTGCAAAGAAAGTTGTACAGTGCTGCAACTCCCTCGGTCTGTAATTTAGCCATAGAGGCGTATCTGATATCCCCATCGTTTTCAGACAAGCCAAAATTGATGAGCGAGGACACGTCTTTAGGAATTATTTTGTTTTTGAATGGTTTTATTGCCATGCTTTTTCTAGTTCCTCTTCAAACCATTCAATTGTCTTTATATACTTGTCCTGGTCATCGGTAGGGGCCTTCATCTTAATCAGCGTTTGCCGTTGAAGCCGACACCATTCTTCAATGTTTTTAAGGTGCTGTGAATCCGGCAATTCCTTTTTAAAGCCTCTCATAATACTTCTACATTCATTTAAAATCAGGAATTTGTGTATGGGATGAACGTCTTCCTGTTTAAATGCCTGTTTCGACATGGCGTAAACGCTATCCGGTCCAGAAACCAAAAACGCTCGTAGGAGCGAAATATTATTTTCATCCCTCGAATCTGTAATTCTGACTAATCTTTCATGGATGCCCCGATACATTTCATAGAGATTCAATACATCAAATTTGGCCTGTTCTCGCGGGGCTTCAAATTCATATTCATTATTCTCTCCATCCCCATCTACTCTTTGATATGACAGCAAGGCTTCTTCTGGATTTCTTTTCCAGCCTTCGATTATGTCGAGGACTGAAAGGGTTTGTAGATATGGCTTATCACTGAAATCGAGATTGATTTCCATCACAAGGCCAAAGAAAACGATGGGATTGTCACCCTTTTTGTATTCAAGTTTAAAAGCATTGGTTTTCAAGGGACCTTCACTGTCTTTCTGTGAAAATTCCTGCGTTATATTATCAAGATTGATCAGTTTGCCCCCAGGGAGCAGTAATCTGTAATCACAACAGTCGGGAGCGTTTTCTGGCTGGAAATATATCGTGTAGGAGTGAGCTTTCCAATCATAGGTTACTTCGATGACAAGACGACATGGTTCAGGTCCGGCTTCTACCTCATCAGTGATCATTGGGTCTTCGAGAGAGACAGATATAAGAGATATATCTTCATAGGAATCCCAATCTTCGTCTTGAAAAACTATCATTGCCTCAACATTACCGGTGTTGCCGCCTGAAAGTGCAGGTTTTGTGAAATTGCACGAACCTACTGCTGACTGCAAACGGTTTCCGCGCCTTAAAAAATATAATTTAGCATGCCAAAACCTTGTTTCGATTTTCTTCTTAATCTTCATGAGTTCAATTTCATCATTGTTGGGTATCTCATCTTTTGCGATACCGAAGTAACCATTGTTCATTAATGCTGGGACCAACTGATTTTTTCTGGCGTTGGCGTTTTTGATATTGGTCTCCACGTCAGACCAGTACGGCGAAAATGCAATCAGCTCATCCCATGGCGCAGTTTGACCAGCTTGGAGAAACGGCATAAATCCGTCAGAGTGCAGGGGTGAAAAGTAAAACGAACCATTTGAAATTGCTTCTCTTGAGCGTGGATTACGTAGAGGCATATTTGCCATTATGTCTCGGCATCTTTGGATTGCAATAATAGATTTCTTGTTGGATGAACCCTTGCGACTCGTCAGGTTTAGCCAGTCTATCATCTTCTCTATTTCTTTGTAATTGCTATTCTCCTTGCTCGAAATATTTAGGGTGCTAAATACCTCGCAATTCTCACCCCATCCAGCCCTTGTAAGATTTGCGGAACATACAGTTATGAAAATACACGGCAAACCGTCTTTTTCTAAGTCGCCGGCCAAAAGGACAATTTTGGGATGAAAGACTTTTCCAATCGTAGATATTCCAACTGCCTGATATCGGAAGCGCCCACCACCCGGCTGTTGCAATAATGAAAAGGCAGAGGAATCATAGAACACGCACAATTCTGTGCGAGCCAATTGGTAATTGATTTTACGAGAAGCGGTTTTACCCCTTTCTTCTATACCGAGCACACTAGGCAAAACATTGCTTTCGAAGAAAGATTGGCTGAATTGATACGTGGTAAATATTGCGGCATCCAGGCTCTTAAATTGTGACGCCAGTTCGACAATGTGTTCTCGAAGAATTTCTTCGTTCATCCCTCTATCTAAGCCCCTCATAAATCCGCAGCAGCGGTTCAAGATAATAATCATTGATCCATGTGCGCTTTTGATCGACAACAAGTACATCAGGAGGATAAACATCCATCAAAGAACGTATTTTGCCGCCCTCCATTTCAATCCACGGTTCTCGTTTACGCTCCTGAGAAACCTCGTTGTGACAATACAAAATGGAATTTACAAGCGCGTCGTGTGAAGACAAATCGACCGCCTGCGAATATAGTTTAAAGCGGCCGTCGGCGTATCCCTCGTATGGCCCAGAGGTTTTGAAATCATTTAAGGCATCTTTAAGCACTTGGAGATCAACAGAGATTTTTATGTCTTTTATAGCGTCTGTGAGTTTTTTACCGGAGTATTTGAACAGATAGCGAAAAATCAGCTCAACGGGCGCTATAAAGTTTTCGCACAGTAGAATGCGGCGAAAGTTTGCTTTTTCTGTTTCCTCGCTAAAATGTTTTATACATTTATTTATAAAAATACGATACGAAGCCCTATTGCCTTGTGCTATAGAATCATGAAATATCTTACGGTTTTCGTATATGAGTTCAGCCGTTCTTTCTGCTAAGCTTCCAGGCGGCAGAAGATATTTCTTTAGAATTCGTTTGTGAGGAATGCTTTTAAACATTTCGTAAAGCACGCCCGGAAGTTCTCTTCGAGTGTCTAATGAAAAATCCCATTCTCCATTGATGAGTGCGTTCTTTATGTCTCTAAAAAGCTGATTTTTGCTTTTATCATCAATTCCAGAACTTTTCATTTCCCCTTTAAAGCCCAATGAAAGGCAACGGACATTATCGTGTAAAAGAGCTGAGCGACCAGCAGCACCACGATACAGTCCCCAAATACCATTGCTTAGCTGGTTGTCGAGGATGATACCCTTGGTTGAGAGTTTCACGTTATTAGAGTTAACAAACATCGTAACACGTCTCTTACCGGGCAATGGCCAATCTGCAGTGTGCTTGAAACAAGAATAAGCAAACGCCTGTTCTACAAGCATAAAAAACTGCTCGGGTTCGATGTTGTTCTCTTTAGAGGCTGCCCTGAATTCCTCATAAAGATAAAGCGCCGAAACAAGAATCTGAAAACCTCGGACCTCTCGTGTTTGTTCGGTAAGGTTTGGCACGATTGAACGCCCGCGATATTGCCATATAGGCATGACCCCAAGCGGATCGCGAGAAGTCCGCTCAAGGATCAATTCTTGATCTTCTTTAGTAAACAGAATGCTCATTTTGTCATCCTGAACACGCCTGTAGAATCTCTCAACATTGTACGGCGCTATCAACTACCGCCGACACGGACATAGACCATGCCGGTTGGGATTTCCAATCATTATACAATCAAAGCAAAAACTGTACACAAATGGATGTTTTTATGTTTCTGTATGCCAAATGATGTCACAGAGAACAAATCAAGGCAATATGGGAACGGTCCAACTTTACACATTATTTAAATTCTTGCGATAAGATTCAGTTGACGCTCAAAATACTGGATTTCAATTTCAATAGGGCTTGGCCGAGACTCTTTCCTCTCCCAACGAAATGGATTTCACCCCTTGATGCGTCCGCTTGCCAGAACTCCTTTTCGTTTTCCTCGACGACGCACCAACCGAATGACCACCCGGACATCTTCAGGAAGCCACAGACCTCATCGACGACATTCTGGTTTATTTCGATCCCCATGATTTCGTCCGTTCCTTGTTTCCAACTCGTTTGTAATTCTATCATACATGGTATAATTCGACACAGTAGATTTGCGATTGGAGATGGCGGCGCTGAAAGACAAAACGCAAACACATAATCGGACTCGGCTTCATTTAACGAGAATCGCTCTTCTTCTTTTCCTTTTTGCTCCCGCCTTTGTCCTGATCACCTTCAAGGGGAACGCAAATACCCCACAGCTCGTAATGAGTGTTATTGATGTGGGTCAAGGCGATTCCGTTCTCGTTGAATTTCCCAACGGACAGGATATGTTGGTCGACGCTGGTCCACAAAGCGCCGGGCCGACTGTAGTGGATTATCTTCAAAAAAGAAACATCTCAAAAATCAACATTCTGGTGGCGACGCACCCGCACGAGGATCATATAGGCGGGATGCTGGATGTTCTGGACGCGTTTCCGGTGGATAAGGCTTGGGACTCCGGGTATTCTCATGGATCGAAAACACAGGAGAACTTTCTTCAGGCGATAAAAGATAAAGGCATCAGATTTGGAATGCCAAAGGCCGGGTTCTCCCAGCAGGTCGGAGATGCAAAAATAGAAGTGCTGGCCCCGGTACGCACTCTCTCCGGCACCGATAGTGATCCGAACAACAACAGCGTCGTGATTCGCATTTCCTATAAGC
>CAZXAC010000170.1:0-5718 GCA_964638335.1 uncultured Lentisphaera sp.
CCTCCAGCTACGCCGGACAAGATGACGTGACAAGTAGGACCGGCGTTCCGGCGGCTGTCTCCTGCTATTTGCGCCAAGGACCCTACTTCGCCTAGAGCTTCGTGAGGGCAGGCGTCGCAAGCCACTAAATATTCCGTTTTTTTGGTCCCTCAAAATATCTCTTGTCTTTTCTACCTATCTGAATGAACTAGGCGACCAAGCTTGATCTTTGCTTCTTTGCGTGATGAGACTGTTGCGCTATTTTCTAACGTCCGCGGCGTATGATGATAATGCTCTTCTGATTTCCTTTGCGAGATTCGCATATCTCTTGGCGTGTTTTGGGATGAAGTCCTCAAGGAGACCTAGAACATCATGGACGACCTGTATTTGTCCGTCGCAAAGTTCTCCTGAACCTATGCCAATAGTTGGTATTTTCAATTTCTTGCTTATCTTTCCAGCGAGCTTGTCTTCAACGCATTCAAGGACCACGCAGAAAGCCCCCGCATCTTCCACCGCCTTGGCATCGGATAGCAAGTCATTGGATTCGGCGACACTGGAACCTATCTTCCTGTATCCGCCAGACGTAAGTAATTTTTGAGGCAGAAGCCCTATGTGCGCCATCACCGGAATGCCGGCTGATACAAGTCTTCTTATGGTCTCAGCCATATCCTTGCCACCTTCTATCTTTACCGCGTCGCAAGATGATTCTTGAAGGAATCGCGCCGCGTTCTTCATGGCATCTTCAACGGATGTCTGATAACTCATGAACGGCATGTCCGCAACAATAAACGATTTCTCTGCGCCTCTGCGGACCGCCGCAGAATGCCTCAGCATGTCGTCCATCGTTACAGGAATAGTGTTTTTATGCCCCAGAACGGTCATGCCAAGAGAATCCCCAACTAGGAGAAGGTCTATGCCGCAGTCCTCTGCGATTTTCGCAGTAGGCGTGTCGTAAAGAGAAAGAGACGCTATCTTATGTCCTTGGGCTTTTCTCGTTATGAAGTCAAAGCACGTCGGACGTCTTTTATTATCCTTGTTTTCCAAGAATACACCTTTATTATATTCCGCGTCTAATATAACTTGGAATTTATGAAAAAAAAGAGATTTAAGCATAAAAAGATATTGGGTAGGCGCAAAGGCGAAAAAATTCTTGGAAAACTTTCTGTGTCGTCAGCTGGATATGGTTTTTTGTCGGTCGATGGTTTTGAAAGGGATTTTTTCGTTCCTCAGCCATTCATTGGAAAGGCGATGGACAAGGATATTGTTCAGGCTGAACTCCTGCCAGACAGAAAGACCGATGGAAAGATAGCGAAGATAATCAGGGTGCTTGAACGTGGCAGGAACACAATATGCGGAGTTCTGCTCGCAGGCGGCAGGATACGCCCGTTCTCCAAGAAAATACCATTCGAGGTCTGCTTGAAAGGATCTCCTGGAGAAGCGAGAAAGGGGGATTGGATAGAAGTGGAACTGGAGGAAGAAAAGCATCATAACGCTTCTCTCGTAAGAGTTATTGGAAGGGCAGGGGACATACAGGCGGATATTTCGGCAATAGTGTCGGAGTATGGACTCAGCGCGCCTTACTCCCAAAATGATGAAGATGAAGCCGCTAAGTTGAAACCTGTTGCAGTGCCGAGAGAAAGTTTCGATGGGCGTTGCATATGCACGATAGACCCTGTTGACGCGAAAGATTATGATGACGCGATATCTGTTGAACTCCTGTCCGACGGAGATTATGAACTTGGAGTCCATATCGCCGACGTTGCGTCTTGGATTCCCAGGGGAGGAAGCTTCGACTCTGATGCCTTCGAGAGAGCTTTTACGTCCTATCTTCCCGGCAGAACTCTTCCTATGCTTCCAAAAAATCTCACTAAAAAAATAAGCCTTAGTCCAGGGAAAAAATCTCTTGCCCACAGCATCGTGATCAAAGTCTGTGGGAAAACAGGCAAAGTGATTTCGTCAAGAAGATTTCGCTCCGAGATTACAGTCACAGCAAGGCTGTCTTTCGATGATGTTGAATTTTTTATAGAGAATGGTCAGCTTCCCGGAAGTTTTGTTGGAATAAAAGAATTCACTTTTTTGTCGGAGTCACTTTTTAGGGCGGTGGAATTGTATCGCAAAATGAGGACATTGCGTTCGAAAGAGGAAGAATTTCTGGTGCTTGAAACTGAATTCGTTAGAGCCGTATGCGATGAAAATGGAGGCTCCGTAAAATTGTTGAAGAGGGAAGTCCAGCGTGAAGCGGAAAAGCTTGTTGAGGAATTTATGCTCGCGGCGAACGTGGAGGCTGCAAAGGAGATCTTGGCGAAAGGAATACCCGGACTTTTTAGGATACATCCAGCGCCATTCCCGGAGAAGAGCGTCGAATTCTGTGACTTCGTAAGAAATGTATGCGGCTTCTCTCCGGGAGATATATCATCACGCAAAGGATGCAATAATTTTTTGAAAAATATTCCAGACGACCACAGGAAGCCAGTCCTCACCGAGGCGTTTTTAAGAGCCATGGCAAGGGCATCATACTCAGAAAAAAATGCTCTCCATTTTGGATTGGGGAAATCGCAATACTCACATTTCACCAGCCCGATAAGGAGATATCCTGATCTCGTCGTGCACCAGCAGCTCTTGGCTTACGATGGACACAGCGAAGCCAGAAGCAAGAAGCAGATCGCCGCGATCGCGGTTCACTGCTCAGAAAAGGAAGCAATTAATGATGAAGCTTTCTGGGCGGCAAATGACAGGCTTAAATTGCATTTCCTCAAAGACAAAATATTAAACAGGGATGACCTCTTTTTTGAAGCCGTAATATCAAAAGTGAACAGTTTCGGTTTAATCTTATCCATACCCGAAATAGGAGCGAGAGGAGAAATTCCACATGAACTTTTGTCGGGCTCCGAAAGACCTAGAAAAAGAGGCTCCGGAAGAATCGAAAAAGGTTCTAAAATATATAAGTGCGGAGATTTCATAGCCGTCAGGCTCTCGAACGTGGACCTAACCAAGGGCAGGGCGATTTTTCAGCCCGCATGAGTGAATTTACTATCTTTCCGAAATCAACTCAGTATTAGCTTAGTTTTGCCAGGCGTCTTTTTCTGTCTTCTTCGCAGATAGGATCATGTAGCAGATCAATATTTCCTTCCATGACTTCTTCTATTTTGAAGAAGCTGAGATTGTATCTGTGGTCGGTTATCCTGCTCTGAGGGAAGTTATATGTCCTTATCTTTTCGCTTCTTTCCCCGCTTCCGATTTGAGATCTCTTTGCTTCGCTCATTTTGGCCTGTTCCTCCTCCTGACGCATGCTTAGGAGCCTAGAACGTAGAATCCTTATCGCTGTTTCCTTGTTGCGGTGCTGGGATTTTTCTATCTGGCAGGCGACGCTGATTCCAGTAGGTATATGGGTTGCTCTTACTGCTGAATCCGTGGTGTTCACGCTTTGTCCACCGGGACCGGAAGATCTGAATACATCAAATTTAAGGTCAGATGGCTTGATCTCCATATCTATTTCTTCGGCTTCAGGCATTACTGAAACTGTTATAGTCGAGGTGTGAATCCTACCGCTGGTCTCAGTTTCTGGCACTCTCTGCACCCTGTGTACTCCGCTTTCAAATTTCATGCGTGAATAGATATTGTCTCCGGATATCGAAAATATCGCCTCCTTAATCGCCCCCTTGTTGCCGGAACTCAGATCAAGCACTTCAAGCTTCCACCCTTTGCGTTCGGCGTAATTCCTATATGCCCTGAAAATTTCTGATGCGAAAAGCCCGGCTTCATCTCCGCCGGCGGCGGGTCTGATTTCAACGATAACATCCTTGGAATCCTTCTCCTCTTGGGGCAGCAGCGCGATCATGAGTTCTTCGGATAAATGTGGGATATCCTTTTCCGCCTGCTCAATTTCCCTTTCCGCCATGCTTCTGATTTCAGCGTCGTCCTCCTGCATGAGTTCTTTGTTTTCCGACAAGGTCTTCTTGGCTCGATTAAGTTTATCGTGTATGGATATTATTGATTCGAGGCGTTGGCTTTCCCTTGAAAGCTTTTTTATTTCAGCAGGTCTGGAATATATGTCGGGCGAAGAGAGAAGCTGTTTTATCTCCTGCAGTCTTTTCCCGAGGGATGATACATGAACATCGATTTCTTCATCTTTCATATTGAGTCGCTAAAATTGAAGAGTGAAATAGCGAAGACGGCACGCCGCATTTTCTCCCGGAAACACAAAATTAAACATGGGAAATCTATTCCGAAGCCTTCTTCTCGTAGCGTTTGCGGAATCTCTCAACTCGTCCAGCGGTGTCAACAAATTTCTGCTTACCAGTAAAGAATGGATGGCACTTCGCGCATATCGCAACCTTTACCTCTTTCTTGGTGGATTTCGTGCTCCATACTTCTCCGCACGCGCAGATTATCTTTGCGTCTACATAAGCAGGATGTATATTCTTCTTCATAAGCTTGTAATGCTCCTGTGTGTTTTATTTTTGCGGCTGTAATCTAAACCTGAATCGGATTTAATCAAAGGATTTTTGGCGAAATGAAGAAAAAAAATCAAAAAACTTCGTTCCGACCCTTGTGGGCACCATGGAGAATTGAATATATCATATCGGAGAAGGATGGCTCATGTTTCCTATGTGACAGAAAGAAAAAGGGCGGAAATGATGAATGCATGATTATACACAGAGGCAAAACAGCTTTCGTTGTAATGAATATGTATCCTTATAACTCCGGACACATGATGATAGCTCCCTACAGACACGTGGCAACATACTCCGCTCTGACCGACAAGGAGAGGATGGAGATTTCTGCGTTATTGGTAAAAGCTGAAAAAACTCTCTCAAGGGTAATGCGCCCAGAAGGATTCAACATAGGCTTCAACATCGGAAAGGCAGCCGGCGCCGGAGTCGAAGAGCATATCCACATGCACATAGTACCTCGCTGGCAGGGAGACAATAATTTTATGCCTGTGTTAGGAGATATAAGAGTCGTTCCGCAGGCACTGGAAAAGACCGCCGAAATCATACGCCAAAACTGGTCCTGAGTCCAGATTTTATTAGGTATTACTCAAATCTTACTTAAACCGGCCGTCTGATTTCTTAGTCGACACCTTGTCTTTTGAATTTGCCAGCCAGCCTGTTTTTGCTGATTTTGGACAGTCAAATTCCGGCACAAAGGGCTTGATATCTATAAGAGGCGTCCCATCTAGAATATCAACGTTGCATATATGAATGACGCCATTATCTATTTTATCCAATCGCACTACGGAGATACCGATCGGGTTCGGTCTCTTTGGCGCTCTGGTGGCAAAGACTCCTCTTGCTGTGTTGTCCATGAACGGGGTAACCTGCAGGTTGAAGCCTTTGCTCAAATGAAATTCATATAACAAAATTATGTGAGAGAACCCATCAAGATCTTTTAGCCCGTCACGGAACTCTTCAAATATCTCAACGGTACCGCTTATTCCATCTGCGCCTTTCGGCTGAATAGGCATGCCTTCAAGTCGGGAAAATTGCGTGTGAATTATTCCTATCGGCTTAATTTCCATCGACTCATTCTCTTATTAGGGCACTGTTATGCCAAGCTTGGAAATCTTGTAGGAGATTATTCTAGGGGTCGCTTTGAGAAGCCTTGCTGTCGCGGCGACATTTCCGTTCGTGTTGCGCAAGGCTTCTTCGATGATGGATTTTTCAAAGGCGTCAGTCTGCGCTTCCAGACTCCCACCCTCCTGACCAGCAATCGAAAGACTACTGTCAACTGAATGCA
>CAZXAC010000171.1:0-5716 GCA_964638335.1 uncultured Lentisphaera sp.
TCCTTGATTTCGCAATAAGGAAGTCGACCTCCTCCTTTTCCTTGTTGCGCACATAGTGCAAAGAGAAGTCGCCGAGCCCCATGTCGTTCCAGGCTGAGACCGAGCTGAAAAGTTCAACAGCTACCGCGTTCTCGAATCTACTAGGGATTGATTCGATAAGCGGAATGTTAAACAAGTATAGCTTCTTCTCCTTGTGTATGGCCCTGCTGATCCTGTCGGACCATGGGCTTAACTGGAAAACGAAGAAAAAACGTTCGAGAATATTGAGCCACGATTTAACTGTGTTGTGGGTAACCTGAATGTCACCCGCGAGCGAGTTTACCGATAGTGGCGCGCCTACTTTTCCGGGCAGAAGAGTAAAGAGCAGTTCTACTTGGTCTATATGCCTCAGGCCTGTAGCGTCCCTTATGTCCTCCCTTATAACCTGCTTCGAATAGTTGCGCGACCATCTGCGCCAGAAGGAGATATTGGATTTTTGGAAAGGCTCTGGAAACCCGCTCAATTCCATTATGGATGTCCATGTCCTGTTCATGCTAGCATCGAACTGAGCGTCTACGACGGCTTGTGGGTCTCGAATAAACTTCTGCATTGGAAGGTTGTTTTTAGATAGCTCAGACAAAGTGAATGGCCAGAGGTGAAGCATCTCGTATCTTCCAGCCAAGGAATCACCTCCTCTATGATAAATGTCGAGCCGCCCGCTTCCTGTCACGAGAAACTTGTATTGTCCGTAAAATTTGTCAAATACGCCCTTGAGATAGTTCTTCCAGTTTTTATACTTGTGTATTTCGTCTAGAACGACCAAAGGAACCGAACGGTCTCTCAACGGAGCTTCCGTGAAAAATTCCGGTTTTTTAATGAGCAAAGCCTTGCTGTTCGGGTGGTCCCAATTGAAATACACACGGTTAGAGAAAGACTCCGATATATCCTTGGCAAGGGTGGTTTTGCCGGATTGTCTCGGACCGCACAGGAAAACCATGTCCTTTGAGCCCATAAGCTCGGATAACCTCGATTCACTAGTTGTCCTTTTCATACAAGCCTCCGCCAAATTCTCATTATACTGATAAAAAGTCACGACTAAATTACACTTGCATATAAAAAAGTCAACATGAGTGCCTACGTACACATCTCGCAAAGTTGAGAGCTACTAAACGAATGAAAAATATAGGAGCCGATTGCAAAACTCCCCGTGTCCGCGCAACATGCTATTCTTGGTGTGAGGTCGCATCGATACGGAAGTAGGCATACCTGTCTGGCATGTCCCGACCACTCCGGTGCGGCATTCGCACCAGAAGAGCTTGTCGCCCATAGTCTAAATCTTCCAAGTTTCAGCTTTTGCCGAGTCTGCGATTTTCGCAAAAGCTTCCTTCGGCCTGAGCCCTGAAATTTTGAGCAACTGCTCCTGATTCATTGGTGCTAGATTGCCGACTTCGGAAAAGAAAATATTCTTTTCTGAAATTGATTTGAACTCAGCTGCAGCCTCCGCACCAGAATAATGGAATTTTGCGAATCTCGCAAGAATGCTATGTCCGACGGCGATTTTCGCCCCCTTCAAAAATATTTTCTTGAATGGTGACAGAACTTCATTATCGATGTCATCGGCGAAAGGCTGACCTGATTTATTCATTTCTGTTCCTATGAAAACCGGCATTCCGAGTTTTTCCGCCGCAGCTATAACTTCAGCCAATCTATCAACCTTAACCTTTTTCGTTTCAGCGTCTTTGATGTTCCAGTTCCGATCTGGGATAATGTTAAGAGCTTCAGAGCCCTCAGCCTTGGATGCTTCCAGATATTTTATTCCAAGAGATTCCCCTTTAGTTGTCCCATCAAGCCAAGCCTCCGTTGGAATAGCTCCGGCTGATTTGACCCAAGATAAAAATTCCTTCATTGGCGGGAATGTATCCTGTGATGGCTGTACATAGCCCAGTCCGCCTTTCTTTGCGAATTTCGCACGCACAAGTTCATCGTATGCCGGACGTGACTTGTGGAATATTTCAGACAATTCTGAAGGGCTTTTGCCCAAGACTCCGCTCATGTATTCAAAAGCCTTCTGATCGCTTCCGAAAACTTGAAAGGATTTGTTGATATATGCCGACACGATATGGCGCTCTGTCGCGTTTCCTGACGGCGTCAATGGGATAACTTCCTTCTCATAATCTATCGCAATATCGGCGACTTTGGAGTTTATTCTCGATATCAAAGACTTGTTTCTTTCTCCGGCTCCCTTTCTGTATTGTTCCAGTTTGACAGCCTGCTGGGAGGCAGGATCGAATTTTTCGCTGAAGCCTACGCCCATTACGTAGTCAACACCGGGTTCTCCGGGCGAGTCCATTTCGGCATCTGCGAATTTCGCAAA
Organism: uncultured Lentisphaera sp.; assembly: GCA_964638335.1. Taxonomy (GTDB): domain Bacteria; phylum Verrucomicrobiota; class Lentisphaeria; order Victivallales; family GWF2-50-93; genus DYMC01. The sequence continues at coordinate 2,354 of CAZXAC010000171.1, forward strand.
GAACGTTCTAGACTCAACCCCTACTGATGCCCTTACGCCCAAGCTGTCGCAGGCTCCAATGAATTCCTCCATGCCGTCGATAACATCAAAATCCACAAGGCCGGCGGCAAACAATCCAGCCTTTTTTGACTCCCATGCTATCCTAGTTGGAGACCATCCCTCGGAGTTATACGAGAAAAAGCTATGGAAATGCATGTTTACTTTATCGTTGCGAGGATATTCCTTGGCTGAACTGAAATTGATTATGTCATTTAAGGCCTTGCGCCTTTTCTTGACGTCGAAATCAGAAAGTCGTTTTTCAATCTCGTGTATATTTGACATTTTTCTTCCCCTTGTATTTTATAAATTTATCATTGCCTTGACCACCCCATCCCTGTAGCCAGCAACGAGCTCGAAAGCGTCCTGACTTTTCTCAATCGGGAATCTATGCGTGATCATATTTGTAAAATTGATCTTTTTCTCGGATATCATCTCAAGCGCGGCTCGAGTGCAGTCCATCTGTCTTCTTACGTTCTGTATGCATATCTCATTTCTTCTTGTGTCGTGGACAGGGATGCTCCAAAAATCGAGTTGCGGAGGTATTCCAACTATCATCAGCTTGCCTCCGGGCTTCAGCAGCTTTAATCCCTGAAGTACGGCTTCCTGACTCCCGCAGCATTCAAATACGGCGTCCAGCAATAACGGCTCACGACTACTTATTGATGCAACAATATCTTCCTTGTCCGGATTTCCTGTCCAATCCGCGGAAAATCGCTCCGCCATTTTCAAGCGATCATCAATCTTGTCCGTAACGTATGCCTTTGCAGCTCCATGCAGCCTTGCTGAAGTTAGGACGCTTATGCCTATTGGTCCTACGCCCAGCACCGCGATTTTCGCGGATTTCATAGGTACGGATTTCTTTACGGCATACAAGCCAATGGCAAGAGGTTCGGATATTACTGCATCCTCATAAGACATTTTCTCTGGAATTTTGATGCAAGACTTTGAAGGCATCACAATAAATTCTGAAAGGCATCCTGGCGCCTGTTCTGGACAACCCAGGAAACGTAAATTCCTGCAAGTATTTTCACGTCCGGCAAGGCACTGATCGCATTTTCCGCAGGACATCGCGGGGTCAACCGCAACCTTGTCACCGACTTTAAGATTTGCCACAGATGCTCCGATTCCTTCGACAATTCCCGCGCACTCATGTCCGAGAGGGAACGGAAATTTTACGATCTGATCTCCAATCCTGCCAGTCTGATAGTAGTGAACGTCAGAGCCACAGACTCCAACGGATTTTATTCGCAGTAGTACTTCGTCCGGCGATTTTATCTCCGGTTTCGGTATATCTCTTATTTCCAGCTTCCTTATTCCAGTGAGAAAACATGCCTTCATTATAAAAACCATTTTGATTTATTGTAAGCTAAAAAACAGCGAGTAATATACAGTATGACATCAATATTAAAACCATAAAAAAATGCCAGCACCGGCGAAAATAAAAAAACTGCTAGATAGATTTTCAAGTAACCGCGAATCAGAATGGGCGGAGGGGAAATAGAAATGCCGAAGAAAAAAAGGAAACAGACAAGAGTAGGAATTGACAAGCCGACCTTTGGCAGGCTTGTGGACTCAATCCGGCAAGTTCATTGTCAGCTTGCCGCGCAGGCCAGCAGGGCAGTAAACATCAGCCTTACACTGAGGAACTGGCTTATCGGTTGCTATATTGCAGAATATGAGATGAACGGCTCCGACCGTGCGAAGTATGGAGAAAACCTGCTTCGAACGCTTTCTGACAATTTGACCAATGTCAGCAACTGCAATCGTCGACAACTTTACCGTTACTTGCGCTTTTACAGGCTTTATCCCCGGATTGTGGGGACAGCGTCGGCACAATTTCAAAAGCTTATCCCAGAAGCAGTTGCGCAGAATAATGAAAAAGTGGGGACAGCGTCCCCACAATTGAGCCTGTCGTCTGAACAGCTAATGGGCCGTCTTTCATACAGCCATATTGACCTGCTTGTTGACATGGACGACGACACGAAGCGGACCTTCTACGAGGTCGAGTGTGTTCGCGGCAACTGGTCCGTGCGCGAACTCAAACGCCAGATCGCAAGCCTATACTACGAACGCTCAGGCCTATCGAAGGACAAGAAGAGGCTTGCAGAGCTGGTGAAATCCGGGGCGGAGAAAGAAGACATTGCGCTGAATGTGCGTGATCCGTATGTCTTCGAATTTCTCGGAATCAAGCCGAGGGAGGTCATGGGCGAGTCTGAACTTGAGGATGAACTGCTCGACAAGCTCCAAGATTTCCTGCTCGAACTCGGAAATGGCTTCTGCTTCGAGGCGAGACAGAAGCGCATCCTAATAGGCGACAGCTACAACTTCATAGACTTGGTCTTCTACCATAGGATATTGAAATGCCATGTGTTGGTGGATTTGAAGATCGGCGAGTTCACCCACGAGAACATCGGCCAGCTCAACACCTATGTCAGCTGGTTCAGGGAAAACATAATGGACAAGGGCGACAATCCGCCAGTTGGCATTCTCCTCTGCACGAAAAAGGACCACGCCCTGGTGAAATATGCCATTGCCGGAATGGACAACAAGCTCTTCGTGTCAAAATACCAGCTCGAACTCCCGAAGAAGGAGGACATGCAGAAGTTCATCGAGGAGCAAATGCGGGAGGCAAAACAATGACATCTGAGAATTTCGCCTCCGACGCCGAAATCGACAAAGCCGTATATAAACTATACGGTCTGACAGAAGAAGAGATAAGAATTGTGGAGGGGAAGGACAAAGGATAATGAGTAAGTACAATAAATCCAATGAAACTAAACATGATTGTATTGTCCAAATGGGCGAAGACTTAGAAAAGTATTATCATGCTTTGTGGCAGGAATTGTCATCGTTGTATATAAAATGGAATGAATATGTTTCATTATTTGGGACAACCCCTTCAAGAATAGATCTGATGAATAATGCTGCTCCAGGATTTTTTAGGTTGATACAGGATGCATTATGGGAAGATACTTTATTGCATATAGCTCGCTTAACTGACAGTAAGGAATCATGCGGAAAAAAGAATTTGTCAATTCAAGGTCTTCCAGACCTAATTTGTGACAATGAACTTAATGTAAAAATAGAGTCACTAATTGACGATGCAAAAAAGCAATCCCAATTCTGCCGTGACTGGCGCAACAGAAAAATCGCTCATAGCGATTTGGATTTGGCTATTAAGGAAGAGACAAAACAGTTAGAGCCAGCAAGCAGAAAGCAGGTAAGAGATGCGTTAGATGCAATTGCAGATGTATTGAATGCTGTTTCTCGGTTTTACTTTAATTCTACAACAACTTTTGACAAGAGTGTTGGAGGATCGGGCGG
>CAZXAC010000172.1:0-5706 GCA_964638335.1 uncultured Lentisphaera sp.
TGTCGCGAAATCCCGCCGTTACTTTTAGTAGCGGCAGAATTCCGCCTCACAGTTCCGCATCTGAATATTTCGCAATCTTTACCCCGCCTAGCGGGGTTTACTATCTCTTTGAACGCAATTCAGTATAACACTGTAGGTTCAAATTATGACCATTGCTTGAAATTTTGCTTTTTTCCTTAAGACATTCTATTCTCTTTTCATGGAAGGTCAAGAACGGGATCTAAAAAATCTGCGCCTCAATCCCTAAGAACTGTTTTCGTCTCAAGGTCAAATGTGTTGATTTGACCAAAGATTGGCATTGGGGTTGCTACAGATCCAGGAGAAATTTATTTTGCAGCTAGTTTTTTCCGAAATATATTTGCCTAACGATAAAATTAAGAATACAAAAAAAGGACATATGAAATGAAGAAGATGTTTTTGATTGGAAGCGTTGCTGTTGTTTTGATCATGACAATTTTGATCTTAATTAAATTGGGTAAAGCCCCGCAGCCCGAACCAGCGCAAGAGATGAAGGAAGTTGCAAAGCCGTTAAAGACTTCGAGCATTCGAAATAAGTCGCGCGAAATCCTAGATAACAATCCGGAGATTAATAAGGATATGATGAATATAGCTCCATCAATGCCTCCTCCTGGGAGTCAAGAGGAGAATAAAAATGATTCTCCCACTGATATAATGAAATTAATGAAGGAGAAAATGCGGGATCCGTTGATGAGACAACAGATCTTAAAGATGACGAAAACGGAAAAAGAGCGAATTTTAAAATTTAGAAATATGGAAATGGCAAGGGCATACACCCCGCTATTCAATGAGCTTGGCTTCGATGAGGAAAAACGCGCTGAATTTGTAGCTATAATGTCGGACTATACGGCCAAATCAATGGATTTGATTCTCTCCGGAGAATCTGAAGCATCCAGCGCAGGCGAAGAATCAAGAATTCAGTCCGAACTGGATTCTGATTTAAAAGAGCTTTTGGGGGCGGATTTCCAAAAATACGAAGAATTCAAAAATTCCATACGGGCCGGTATTCCAAATCAAAACCCTTCAGCAGATGAAGATTACTGATATTATTTATTATTCTTAGACTTTTCTTAGTCCAATAAAAGCTTCCTATCTTTACCAGGTTTGGCGCGAATTGGTCCGGCCTAAAGTATCTACAGATTGGCAGATTGGGCTAAATATGCTAATTTGGGTGTGATTCTAAAATGTCTAAAAATGGTGGGAATATGGATTGTTTAAGATGTTCATCTCCTATGAAAAAAGAGGTATACAGAGGAATTCTTGTGGACAAGTGTGCCCATTGCGGGGGAATTTGGCTTGATAAGGGTGAGTACGATTCGATTAAAAAAGGGGTGACTAGGAAGAAAGATGAAATAATTACCGAAGCCAAAAAAGAGATCTTGACTGAAAAGAAAAGGCTGATCTCAGTCAGAGGGCTTTGTCAGAGATGCCAGATCGGAGAGATGAGAGAGAAAAAGATACTTGGCATAGAGGTTGATTCCTGTTCAAAATGCAATGGCGTATTCTTTGACGACAATGAACTAAAGGATCTGCTAAGCAAGGATTCCAATTCAGATGGGAATGAAGGCTTCATGGGATTCCTGAAAAAGGTTTTTAAGGGCAAGAGATAATTTATGGTAGAGTAAAAATCTCCTATTCTACACCCCCGCTAATACTGGTTTGCATTCAAAGAGTCAGAAAAGACAAGAGATATTTTGGCTGATTGAACCGAAAGTTGTAGATTAATATGCGCCTAATTTCAAGTCTTTGTGTCGGTAGTTATTGAATGATCTGAATGGAGTATGTATCCTGCCCCCTCTTTGAGTATCGGAATTTTCGCGTTTAGTTCTTTTCTTATAGCATCAATATTATTTGCTAGCAGATTCCTCGCGTCCAGTCCGTCGCAAAACGCGATTTTATAGCCAAAGTTGTTTTTAAGTTTTATTACGTTCTTCCCAGCTTTGGCGATCTTTCACCGTAAAATCAACGTGTTCAGGGGTGGAGTTGTGAAGCTTATGTCTTCTGAGTATAGAGTAGTTGCCATCCTTCATGCACTCTTGCGGTTGGCACATTAGAAAGTTCACCACGCTAACCTGAATATTTCATGAAAGAAATGAAATATTCACCCTCAGGGCCGCCACGTGAGTCCCGTTTTCGCGTGACCGCGTTGGGAGCGGAACGCGACCTCACGCGGCACGTGACAACGTGGTCACGGGATGATGAGCTCTCAAAAAGAGCTCAAACGGCGTGGGCCGCGCCATGCGCGTCAACGCCGCACGCGGGGTTGCCACGTTCGATTTGTCGGACGACAAATCGTCACGTCTTTTGCGGCAAGATATTACATTGTTGGAGCTTGTCGCAAAAGCGCTTATGCTTGAATACTGCAAATCTTCATGAAATAAGCGGGCTAAGTAGTGGGTTGCCTCCTTTATAAGACTTTTTGGGTAGTTTGAGCCATTCCTAGGTGGGATCCTGTTCGGATCTGATCTACTTTTGGATTAGTTTTTATCTCCACATTTTTGGGAAAATATTGAGTGCAAGGGCACGGAAATTCCTGACCCTGTGGAATGTCAGCAAGTTTGCATCATGAAAACCTTTCTTGGCTCGTTCAGCAGACCTGAGACCCTCGTATAGCTTCGATGTCCTAGATAGAATGGCCAGATCATCCCCATCAATTACAATTGAAGGATACATGAATGCCTCATTAAGATTTTCGGTCATGGCAATGCATCCCGCAGGAAACCAGTTCAGGGCATCACATGCGTACCAGAGCATCATGAACCGGCGGTCGTTCCCAGGTGGAGTCTTGCGTTCTGGCAAATCACAGGCGCCCTGGCTGTCTGCCGGAGGATTGGATGCCATCCAGTACAGACGGGATTTCTCATCGTAGATTATAAAGAACTTGCACTGCCCGCCGGGCAATGGATAGAACTGTCCGAATGTCAGTTTGGGTTCGCCACCATCATCGGAGATATCAAAAATAGCGGCCATATTAGAAGTGCCATAGCGGTCAATTACTGCCCGGGCCATTACACGCAGGGATCCCTTCACCTTTATGACATTTCCTTCAAGACAGCGCATTGAACGTCCAGGAAAGAGATTTCTTGTAAGTTCCTTGGGTATGGGCATTTCCGCCTGCTGCGAAATTCGCCATGACTTAGGACTTAGGATGTCTGAAGCGAGCTCACATACCGCCACGCATACAGTCTGGCACCTCCGGCTCAAGGAGAAATAAAGACGCCCCTCATGCTCCAGCATCGCAGTCTGGTGGGCACAGAACCAAAAATCATCTTTATCATCCTTCTCCTTGACCCATTTTTTTTCTTCAAATGGAATATTTGCGAATTTCGCAGAAGTCTGATGTATGACTTCAACTGGAGTTTCCCAAGTATCACCATCATCGGCGCTGGCGGCCACCATAAGGATTCCATCACGGCCTTTTGGAACGATCAGCATAAAAACCCTGCCATCCTTTGCGAAAAGCGCAACTTCCACTACGGATTTGAAGCTGAGTCTGGCAGTCTCACGCCAGGTTAAACCGTTATCCTGGGTTCTCGCCACAAGCACCATGGACGTTCCGGAGTCCGGCCTCTGAATTACAGGTGAGGCGACAAGAAATTTCCCCTCACCGAGTCCGGCAAAGGCATTGCTTAAGAAAAACGAATAAAAATCATTCGTATCTTCAGGCACTTTTGCCACTACGGAATAATCCTGTGCCAACAAAACTGGACCATGATTTTTAACCGATTCCTTTTCCATAAACATTTACTCCTTTGTTTTTATCTCTACATTTTTGGGAAAATATTGAGTGCAAGGGCACGGAAATTCCTGACCCTGTGGAATGTCAGCAAGTTTGCATCATGAAAACCTTTCTTGGCTCGTTCAGCAGACCTGAGACCCTCGTATAGCTTCGATGTCCTAGATAGAATGGCCAGATCATCCCCATCAATTACAATTGAAGGATACATGAATGCCTCATTAAGATTTTCGGTCATGGCAATGCATCCCGCAGGAAACCAGTTCAGGGCATCACATGCGTACCAGAGCATCATGAACCGGCGGTCGTTCCCAGGTGGAGTCTTGCGTTCTGGCAAATCACAGGCGCCCTGGCTGTCTGCCGGAGGATTGGATGCCATCCAGTACAGACGGGATTTCTCATCGTAGATTATAAAGAACTTGCACTGCCCGCCGGGCAATGGATAGAACTGTCCGAATGTCAGTTTGGGTTCGCCACCATCATCGGAGATATCAAAAATAGCGGCCATATTAGAAGTGCCATAGCGGTCAATTACTGCCCGGGCCATTACACGCAGGGATCCCTTCACCTTTATGACATTTCCTTCAAGACAGCGCATTGAACGTCCAGGAAAGAGATTTCTTGTAAGTTCCTTGGGTATGGGCATTTCCGCCTGCTGCGAAATTCGCCATGACTTAGGACTTAGGATGTCTGAAGCGAGCTCACATACCGCCACGCATACAGTCTGGCACCTCCGGCTCAAGGAGAAATAAAGACGCCCCTCATGCTCCAGCATCGCAGTCTGGTGGGCACAGAACCAAAAATCATCTTTATCATCCTTCTCCTTGACCCATTTTTTTTCTTCAAATGGAATATTTGCGAATTTCGCAGAAGTCTGATGTATGACTTCAACTGGAGTTTCCCAGGTGACGCCATCGTCTGAGCTGGCGGCCACCATGAGGATTCCATCGCGACCCTCCGATACTATAAGCATGAAAACCCTGCCATCCTTTGCGAAAAGCGCAACTTCCACTTCGGATTTGAAGTTGAGCCTGGCAGTCTCATTCCAGGTCAAACCGTTGTCCAGGCTTCTCAGCACTAGCACTACAGATGTCCCGGGGCTTGGTCTTTGAATTACAGATGAGGCAACAAGAAATTTACCATCACCGAGTCCAGCAAAGGCGTTACTTGGGAAAAACGAATAAAAATCATTCGTATCTTCAGGCACCTTTGCCACTACGGAATAATCCTGTGCCAATAAAAATTTAGATTGATTTTCCATAAACTGTTCCCCCTGCGAAACTCGCAAATGACAAAACCAACAAAATGATACCAACAAACAATTTTCTCATTGCCTTCTCCATTTATTATTATCCTTCCTTAACTGGTGTCCTAAATAATTTTATCGGTGTCGGGATCGCTATCGGAATCGCTTTCTATTGGATTCATTTTCGATACCGAATCCGATCCCGACCTGTCCCCCATAGCCTCAAGGGCGACGGAGGATTCCGGCTCCTAGTATAAATCTAAAAACTGGTCTATTGTCAATAACGCACTCGTCTCCCATGCTATTTAGGACAAGTCTGTCTTTCCTTAAAGTTTCGTGCTTTCATCTTGGGAACACTGTCTTCCGCAGACTGTTCTACTTTTGAGGTGCTGCTGGCACAAACTTTGTTCAGAATTACGTTCCTGCAATTTTCTAGAATAAAAGCCTGACCAGCTAACGTCTCTATGCATACGTTGTCGAAACGGATATCTTCAATGATCGTACGCGAGCTACCCTTGATCAAAATCGGATCCCTGCCGGTCGCCCGTATGTTGGTGAATGACAAGCCCGACAGATGCGCAATCTCGACATCCGGCTCTATCTCGATCCGCACAGGACGAGTGGAATCGATCCGGATGTTTGAAAACATCATATCCCTGATCCCGACATTGCAACGGCCTTCGGGATCAGCAGAGCGTGCATCAAT